>DATAUW010000002.1 GCA_036268055.1 Verrucomicrobiia bacterium
CCCACCGCCCGCGCTCCTTCGCCAACGCACAACCGCCCACCCACCGCACTCCGTCCCTCTCTCTCCGCGACCGCGCGGGGAGAGAGCCGGAGAGAGGGGCCGTCTTATCCGAATCATCATTGCGTCCAAATAACAACGTCCGAAGTCCCGCAGGGACGACCGTCCTTAGCCCAGCAATTTATTGCTGGGTTCCCCTCCGTCGCAATTCAAGTCCCGCACGGGACGAAAGAAATCCTCACATCAATTTTCCCCAGCTACCACACCTGCAAAGACTTCTCATTAACCCCCAACTTCAGTTGGGGGAAATCATCATCAAAACAACTCACCTCTATCTCGAGCGCAGCGAGGCGAGCCCAAGCGAGCATCATCCTATCAGGCGCGCGAGTTCACCCCGCACAAAATTTCCCCCCAGCAATTTGCCGGGATTTCAATTCGAATCCGGTAAAAACATCACCACTCACCAATCTGCGATCTTTCACCACCCACCGCACTCCGCCCCTCTCGTCCCGCGCCCGCGTGCGGAGAGCCGGAAAGAGGGGCATCTTATTGGCCCAGGATGCTGCTCGCCGCTGACGTGATCACACTGCCCTTTGACCTTGCGAAGCGGTGCGCAAAAATTTAAGTTGAGTTCACCGATGTGGGCCTTGCTCAAAGAATTTTTTAAGTTTTCCCGGCAGGAAAAAAAATGGTGGTTGATTCCGCTCGTCCTGCTGCTGCTCGCGCTCGGCGCCATCATCATCTTCACGGCCAATTCCGGCATCGCCTGGATGATGTACCCGTTTATGTGACATGGCTGCGCTGCGTCATGTCCTCGGCCTTTCAGCCTACTACCACGATTCCGCCGCCGCCATTCTTCGCGATGGCGAAATCATCGCCGCCGCGCAGGAAGAACGCTTTACCCGCAAAAAAAACGATTCCGATTTCCCGCGCCATGCCGCTGAATTCTGCCTGCGCCAAGCCGGAATCCGCCGGGAGGATTTGGATGCCGTCGTCTTCTACGACAAACCGATTCTAAAATTCGCGCGCCTCCTCGAAACATATCTCGCGGTCGCGCCCGGCGGCTGGCGCACATTTCCCACCGTCCTTTCAAATTGGCTCGGCGAAAAACTGGATTTGCGCAAAGCCATCCGCGAAGAATTACCCGGTCTCCGTGCGAACTGTGAAATTCTTTTCACCGAGCATCATCAGGCGCACGCCGCCAGCGCATTTTATCCATCGCCCTTTTCCGAGGCGGCGATCCTCACGGTGGACGGCGTCGGCGAATGGGCCACGACCACCATTGGCCGCGGTCGCGGAAGCGAACTGACTTTGCTGAAGGAATTGCGTTTTCCGCATTCGCTGGGGCTGCTCTATTCGGCGTTCACGGACTATTGCGGATTTCGCATCAACTCCGGCGAATACAAATTAATGGGCCTCGCGCCCTATGGTGAACCAAAATACGCGGACATTATTTATCGCGAGTTACTCGACTTGAAAACCGACGGCTCATTTTGGCTAAACCTCGATTACTTCAATTTTTTGCACGGAACCACCATGACGAACGAGCGGTTCTATCGTTTGTTTGGCGGGCCGCCGCGCAAACCTGAAGCACCGCTTGAAAAACGCCACATGGACCTCGCGCGTTCGGTTCAGGTCGTTACCGAAGAAATCATGCTGCGCCTGGCGCGGCACGCGAAGGAATTGACCGGCGAAAAAAACCTGTGCCTGGCGGGTGGTGTCGCGCTGAACTGCGTTGCGAATGGACATATCTTGCGCGAGAAAATTTTTGAGCGCATTTGGATTCAGCCCGCAGCGGGAGATTCCGGCGGCGCGCTCGGCGCCGCGCTCGCGGCGTGGCATTCGTCCAACGGTGCGGCTTCGACAACATCCACTGAATCAAAAAAAGATTCCATGCGCGCCGCTTTGCTCGGCCCCGAATTTTCTGATGCCGAGATTGAAACCGTTTTGAAATCGCACGGCGCGGCATATTCGCGTTTAGAAAAGGAAGCTTTGCTCGATTTCACCGTGGATTTATTGAAATCCGAAAAAGTCATCGGCTGGTTTCAAGGACGAATGGAGTTCGGGCCGCGCGCATTAGGAAACCGCTCGATCCTCGGCGACGCGCGTTCACCACGAATGCAATCAGTGATGAACCTCAAAGTCAAATTTCGCGAATCGTTCCGGCCTTTCGCCCCCATTGTGCGACGCGAGCGCGTGGCGGATTATTTTGAACTGGATGTGGAGTCGCCCTACATGCTGCTCGTCGCACCCGTGAAAACAGAATTGCGCCGTCCTTTGCCGGCAAATATCAACGGCTTCGATTTGCTCAAAGAGATTCGTTCAACGCTGCCCGCGATCACGCACGTGGATTATTCCGCGCGCATCCAAACCGTCGAGCGCGAGGAACATCCGGTGCTGTACGATCTGTTATTGCGATTCGAGCACGCGACCGGCAGTGGCGTGCTCGTGAACACTTCATTCAACGTGCGCGGCGAACCCGTCGTCTGCTCGCCCGACGATGCCTATCGCTGTTTCATCAATACCGAGATGGATTATCTCATCCTGGGAAATTTCGTCATTGATCGCCTCGCACAACCGCAACGCCGTCCCGAACAAAAATTTATTCGCCAACCCGATTGATCAAATTACCGCGCATGAAATTAAAACTTAAAGAAGATCCAAAGGAATGGCGCAAGATAACCCTGCTGAGCGCCGCCGCGCTCGCGGTAATAAGTTCCTTACTGCGCTGGCGGCATCATTTGACCACGACCGTTTGGATTTCGTTGCTAATGATTTTGGCGGTCGTGATGTCACTCGCAGTCGCGCGCCCACGGATCTTTCGCGGGTATTATCGCGTGTCGAGTCGCATCGGTTTTGCAATCAGTCAATTTCTCGGCCGCGTGGTACTGGCGATATTCTTCATTTTGATTTTGACGCCTTTGGCCTTGATTTTCCGAATGCTGGGAAAAGACCCCTTGCGATTGAAGCGCGCGCCAACCGCGACGACTTACTGGCATCAAGCAAAAACTCCCGGTCCACTCGACAAAATGTTTTAATCAACTCCCCTAAGACAACGCGAAGTAGTTTGCTCAGAGCGCCCGCATTATTATATCGCGCAACTCTTCCGGCGTAAGCGAAATGGGATTGGCCTTCATGCTGCTCGCCTTCGCCGCGCGAGTAATTAATTCTTCGGCATCCGACTCAGAAATTCCATAGGTGCGCAATGGCGGAATATTAAGCTCGGAAACCAATTCACGAACCCAGCCGACGCCCTCACGCGCGCTGGCGGCCGGATTTCCCGTGAGCAATCGCGCAACTTCTTCATATCGGCGCAAAGCTCGATTTTGCGGTTCGCGCGATTGCAAAGCCGCCAGATTTTTCTCCATCACCTGTGGCAGCAACGCGGCGCAAACCGCCCCGTGCGGCGCAGAAAACATTCCACCAATCGGGCCAGCCAAACCATGCACCGCGCCAAGCCCCGCATTCGCGAGCGCCATCCCTCCCAACACACTCGCGAGCGACATATCTTCGCGGGCGTCGGCATTGCGCCCATCAGCGAAAGCCACGCGCAATGATCTCGAGGCGCACTTGATCCCTTCCACGCACAACGCGTCAATCATCGGATTGGCGCGCGAGCATACGTAAGGCTCGATGAGTTGCGTCAGCGCATCAAGACCCGTGCTGGCGGTGATGGCCGGCGGAAGCTCATGCGTCAATTCGGGATCAACCAACGCCACGCGCGGCAGCATAAGCGGGCTGCGCAAGCTGACTTTCGCGCGATGCGCGGGCGACGCGAGGACAGCATTGCGCGTGACTTCAGAGCCCGTCCCTGCAGTCGTCGGGATGGCAATGAATGGCAACGGCGCTTTCGTGAGCGGCTGGCCGCGCCCAATGATCTCAAGATAATCGAGCAACTCGCCGCCATTGGTCGCCATCGCGGCAATCGCCTTGCCGGAATCAAGCGCACTGCCGCCACCGATGGCAATGATGACATCGCATTTATTCTCACGCGCAAGAGCTGTCCCGCGCTCAATGATTTCCAAATCCGGTTCGCCGGGAATCGCGAAAGTAATGGCGCTAATTCCGCACGCGCGCAAAAGTTGAAGCAAAGGTTCGGCGCGAGTGCTATCGCGGCCAGTGACAACGAGCGCGCATTGTCCGAATTCGCGGGCGATGTTGCCCGCCTCGCGAATAACTCCGTTGCCGAAGACGATTCGGTTGGCGGTAGCGAATTCAAATTTTTCGGCCATGGTGAAATTATTTGCGGACCTTGGAGCGAATCGCAATTAATCGTTTCATCACACCGTGCAAATTTCCGCGCCAACTTTTTGTTCCGAAGGCATCGTGGATTTCGCGATAAACTTTATAAATCTCGCGGTAAACGGCGTGGTTTTTCGCGTTCGGCTTAAACACCCGAGGCTTGAGACCAGTCATCGCTTTTTGAGCATCCGCAAAATGATCATACCCGCCGAATTTTTTTCCGGCGACGACCGCGCCCGCAATCGCAGAGCCGAGCGCGCAAGTTTGCGCCGAGCGCGAAACTTTCATCGGCCGTCCCGTGACGTCCGCATAAATCTGCATGACGAGCAAATTTTTTTCAGCGATACCGCCGCAGTTGACCACTTCTCGGACCACCACGCCGTATTCCTCGAGCCGATTGATGATCGTGAGCGCACCAAAAGCGGTCGCTTCAATCAACGCGCGATAAATTTCGGCGGGCGTCGTGTAAAGCGTTTGACCCAGCAAAAGCCCCGTAAGCCGCTGGTCAACCAGGACGGTTCGATTCCCATTATTCCAGTCGAGCGCCAGTAGGCCGGATTCGCCCGGCCGCAATTTCGCAGCCGCATCGGTCAAGGCTTCGTGCAAACCCGCCTTGCCGCCGAGCGGCTGAATATAATTGACGAACCAGTTGAAAATATCGCCCACCGCCGATTGCCCGGCTTCGAGGCCGTAATAGCCGGGAAGAATGCTGCCGTTCACGATGCCGCAGAGCCCGGGAATATCCGCGAGTTTTTTTCCCAGTGGCACGATCATCGTATCGCAAGTGCTGGTGCCGATCGCCTTGACGAGCGTGCCCGGCTTGATGCCGCAGCCGACCGCGCCGAGGTGAGCATCAAACGCGCCGATGGCCACGGGCAATCCCACCGGCAAACCGGTGCGTTGCGCCCACGACTCCGTCAACCCGCCCGCCGCCCGATCAATCGTGTGAACGCGCGAACAAAGCTGCGAGCGCAAATTCGCCATGCGCTTGTCAAGACGCCCAAGAAATTTCGCGTCCGGATAACCACCCCACGAAGTGTTATACATCGCCTTGTGCCCGGCAGCGCAAACGCCCACCTGCAAAAGATCTGGCGCTTCCGTGCCCGTGAGCATGGCGGGAATCCAGTCCGCAAGCTCGACCCACGAATGCGCAGCGGCGAAGACCTTGGGATCAGCGCGAAGGCAGTGAAGAATTTTGCTGAAGAACCACTCGCTGCTGTAAGTGCCGCCGCACTTGGCCAGATATTCGGGGCGAATTTTCGCGGCGAGCGCGGTAATCTCTGCGGCTTCGGCGACGCCCGTGTGGTCTTTCCAAAGCCACGCCATCGCCGCAGGATTTTTTTCAAAGCGTTTATTGAGCGCGAGCGGATGGCCTTCGGCATCCACAGGAATCGGCGTGCTGCCGGTGGTATCCACGCCAAGGCCGATGACTTGATCGCCAGAAAAATCGCGGACATTTTCACGCGCGAAAGCGAGCGCTTCCTTGATCGCCACTTCCGTGCCTATGACATAATCGGCGGGATGCTGCCGCGCGAGATTCGGATCAGCGGAAAGAATGACGCCCTGATCGCCATGCGCATAATTCCAAACCGACGTGGCGATTTCGTTGCCATCAGCGACGCCCACGACCAACGCGCGAACAGAATTGGTTCCGTAATCGAGACCGATGGCGTATTTGGTGCCGGAATTTTTCATTCAAAATCGCTGGCTCAGTTTGCGCAAGCTGCCTGAAATGGGACGTGCGACGTTACTTTTGTTCTACATCGTTTGCAATATTACTTCGTGGTGGCTGACGGAATGGAATTGCGCTGGAGATCTTCGGGAGTGTTGAGGTTGATAAGCTGACGCACAAGGGCGGGTGGAGGAAGAAAAGTTTTCGCGCGAATTTTTTTTGCAAGAGACTGGAGGGAAAATTCTTTTGCGGCGATTTGAGCGGAGACGATTGATTCGGCGGCTTCGCAACGCAGCAAAATGGGAAAACCGGCGCGAGCATCTTCCTGGGCGAACAGCGCGGTAGTTTTTCTGTCGAATTGACGCAGCATCGCACGGAGGAGTTGCGGAGAAATGAATGGCATGTCGCAGGCGAGGAGAAAAATGGTTTCGGCGCGGGTGCGTTTGAGCGCGGTGAAGATGCCACCGAGCGGACCGCAGCGGGCGATGGCATCGCGGCGGATGACGCGGACGGGGACACGAAGCTGGCTCGCGGCGTCACGGACATGGCGAAGCATGGAACGCCGCCCGACGCGAACACGCGCCTTGTCGCGCCCCATGCGCGTGCTGAGGCCGCCGGCGAGGATGAAAATTTCGAGTTTGCGGCCGGGCATCATTTTATCGTCCAATTACGCACCCCCTTTTTAGGGGATACTTTGGCGAAGTTTATTCTGTTAGCGTGACTCCATCAACCCGCGTGTGGCCGAAATATCAAAGGTTCGCATCGGGCATATAATAAAATGAAACGATTTTTTTTGACGGTTCTCAGTCTTTCGCTCGCTTTGGTTCCGGCGTTCGCGCAGAGCAAGCACGCTCCCACTTCGCAATTTCCAACCTACGAAGGCCGCGTGATGGCGGGCTACCAGGGATGGTTTCGCGCGGAGGGTGACGGCTCCGGCCAGGGCTGGAGCCATTACAGCGAACGTGGAACGCTCACAGCGGCAAGTTTGCATCCCGATTTTTGGCCGGACGTTTCCGAGTACGAAAAAACTTATCCGACCTCGCTGACCAACAAAGACGGAAGCACCGTTCGCGTTTTCAGTTCGGTGGACCAAAGCACGACCGACCTGCATTTTAAATGGATGCAGCAATATGGAATTGACGGTGTTTTTGTGCAGCGATTCTACAGTGGATTGCGTTCGCCGGAAGGCCGCAAGCGCAGTCGGGTGGTTCTGGAAAATGCCATCCGCTCGTCGCAGAAATATGGCCGGGCGATTTCCGTGATGTACGACTTATCGGGACTGCGGAACCGCGGCGAGGAATGCACCGCTATCATTGATGACTGGAAAGAACTGGTTGACGATCTGAAAGTGACTTCGCAGGCGACGAACAATTATCTCTACCATCGCGGAAAGCCGCTGGTGGTGATCTGGGGCCTGGGATTTCCCGATCGCGGTTATGACATCCAAAAAATCGGCATCGAAAAGGTAATCAATTTTTTGAAGACCGACCCGCAATACGGTGGTTGTTCTGTGATGCTCGGTGTGCCGACTTATTTTCGCGACCTGAATGTGGATACCAATCCCGATCCGTATTTGCATAAATTGATCGAGATGTGCGACGTGGTGATGCCGTGGATGGTGCAGCGTTTCACGCCGCTGATTCACATGTTCGACGCGGGCCGTTATGAAGAGGAAGTAAAGGCGGACCTGGCCTGGTGCAACGAGCGGCATGTGGATTATGCGCCGTGCGTCTGCCCGGGTTTCAGTTGGTCGAACATGCACAATCACGGCCGTGGCGACAATGCGATGATTTTTCCGCTGAACCAAATCCCCCGTCAAAAAGGCCGTTTCTATTGGGAACAAATCAGCGACGCCGTTGACGCGAAAGCAAAGATGATTTATGTGGCAATGTTCGACGAAATGGATGAAGGCACGGCGATTTTGAAATGCGCCAATGAGCTTCCCGTGGGCGTCAAACTGTGCGATTACGAAGGCCTGCCCACCGACCATTATTTGTGGCTGACCGGCGAGGGCGGAAAAATGTTGCGCGGAGAGATTCCATTCTCGCGGCAAATTCCCGAAAGAACTGGCCAGACCGCCGCCGCTTCCGGCGCATCGGCGCGATAATTAATATCGGCCAATTCGGCGAACGAATTTGTTCAAACCAAATTCTTCGCGCCGAAATGCGGAACGCCGCACGAGCACGTAACGCCATTCTCGACAGCGGCGCTTAAGGGCGTCGCGGATTCGTCGGGATCGTAATTTAAATTGGGAGCAAGCCAGCGTTCGGTCGTGCGCAGATCCATGTCCTTGCGCAAGTGATAATCGAGCACCTGGTCGCGGTTGATTTTGCCGACGCCAAAATATTTGGATTCGGGATGCGCAAAATAAAGTCCGCTGACCGAACTGGCGGGCCACATCGCAAAACTTTCCGTGAGCTTGATGCCTGTCTGTTTCTCGGCATCGAGCAGTTGCCAAAGGATGCCTTTCTCCGTGTGGTCGGGACACGCGGGATAACCGGCGGCGGGACGGATGCCGCGGTATTGTTCCTTGATCAATTCTTCCTTCGTGAGATTTTCCGTTTTGCCGTAACCCCAATCTTCGCGGGCGCGTTTGTGCATATATTCCGCGAACGCTTCGGCCAGGCGGTCGGCGAGCGCCTTCGTCATGATCGAATTATAATCGTCATGGTCCTTCTCGAAATGTTTCGCCAGTTCATCCGTCCCGTGGCCGCTGGTGACAGCGAATGCGCCAAGATAATCGGCCAGGCCGGTGGATTTCGGCGCGATAAAATCGGAAAGCGAATGGTTGAACTGGCCGGCGGGCTTGTCCATCTGCTGGCGGAGCATGTGGAACGTCGTGAGCACTTTCGTCCGTGAATCATCGGTATAAAGCTCGATGTCATCGCCGACACTGTTCGCCGGAAAAAAGCCGTACACCGCGCGCGTGGTGAGAAGTTTTTCTTTGACGATGCGCTGCAAAAGTTTTTGCGCGTCGTCAAAAAGTTCCTTCGCCTTCGGATCGTCGAGAATCGAGGGATAACGCCCGCGCAATTCCCACGTATGGAAAAACGGCGACCAATCAATGAACGGTATAATCTCTTCAAGCGAAACATCCGTGAGCGTGCGAACACCGGTGAACGCCGGGCGCGGAATATCCGACGCGCGCCATTCGATGGGAGTGCGCAATTCACGGGCTCGCGCGATGCTCAGCAGCGGTTTGGTATCGCGCTGGGCGGCGTGTTCGATGCGTTGGCGTTCCTGCTCCACGCGATTTTTTTCCACGAACGCGGGCTTGAGCGCAGGATTGATCAAATTGCTGACCACGCCCACGGCGCGCGAGGCGTCGAGAACGTGAACGACGGGTTGATCGTAACCCGGCGCGATTTTCACCGACGTATGCGCGCGGCTGGTCGTCGCGCCGCCGATGAGCAGGGGAATCTCAAAGCCCTGGCGTTTCATTTCCTTGGCAACATGCGCCATCTCATCGAGCGACGGCGTGATGAGTCCGCTGACGCCGATGACATCCACCTTTTGTTCGCGCGCGGTCGCAAGAATTTTTTCGCACGAAACCATCACGCCAAGATCAATGACTTCGTAATTATTGCAGCCGAGCACGACGCCGACGATATTTTTGCCGATGTCATGAACATCGCCCTTGACCGTGGCCATTAAAATCTTGCCCTGCGCCCGGCCGCCGCCCGACCGGCGCTTTTCCTCTTCCATGAACGGCAAAAGATAGGCGACGGCTTTTTTCATCACGCGCGCGCTCTTGACGACCTGCGGCAAAAACATTTTACCCGCGCCAAATAAATCACCGACGACATTCATTCCGGCCATCAATGGCCCTTCGATGACCAGCAGCGGCTTGTCATATTTTTGGCGCGCTTCTTCGGTGTCCACGTCAATGAAATCCACGATGCCCTTCACGAGCGCGTGACTGAGGCGTTCTTCGACCGTGCCGTTGCGCCATTCGTCGGCCACGACTTCAGTCTTGCCCTTTTGTTTGACGGAATCGGCGAACTTGATGAGCCGCTCGGTGGCATCGGCGCGGCGATTGAGCAGAACGTCCTCGACAAGTTCGAGCAAGTCCTTGGGAATTTCCTCGTACACTTCCAGCATGCCCGCATTGACGATGCCCATGTCGAGCCCCGCCTTGATCGCATGATAAAGAAACGCCGAGTGCATCGCCTCGCGCACCACATTGTTGCCGCGAAACGAAAAAGAAATATTGCTGACGCCGCCGCTCACTTTGCAATGCGGCAGCGTCGCCTTGATGCGGCGCGTGGCTTCGATGAAATTGACCGCGTAATTATTATGCTCATCCATGCCCGTCGCGACGGTCAGGATGTTCGGATCAAAAATAATGTCCTGCGGCGGAATGCCCACTTGCTCCGTCAAAATCTTGTACGAACGCGTGCAGATTTCGAGTTTGCGTTCAATGGTGTCGGCCTGGCCCGATTCGTCAAAGGCCATCACCACGACCGCCGCGCCGTAGCGCTTGACGAGTCGCGCCTGGCTAATAAATTTTTCTTCGCCTTCTTTAAGACTGATCGAGTTCACGACCCCTTTGCCCTGAATGCACTTCACGCCAGCCTCGATCACCGACCATTTTGAACTATCCACCATGATCGGCACGCGCGCGATGTCCGGCTCCGAGGCGATGAGATTCAAAAAATGCGTCATCGCTTTTTCGGAATCGAGCATGCCCTCGTCCATGTTGATATCAATGATCTGCGCGCCGTTCTCGACCTGCTGCTTGGCCACGGCGATGGCTTCCTCAAACTGCCCCGCGAGAATGAGCTTTGAAAACTTGGGCGAGCCGGTGACGTTCGTGCGCTCGCCGATGTTGACGAAATTCGCGTCGGGCCGAAGCGTCAACGCTTCAAGGCCGCTAAGGCGCGTATAAGGTTCGACCTTCGGTACTTTGCGGCGGGGAATGCCCTTGACGGCTTCGGCTATTTTTTTGATGTGCGGCGGCGTAGTTCCGCAGCAGCCGCCGACGATATTCAGCCACCCGTTCTCACACCATTCGCGCAACTGCGGAGCGAGCGTTTCCGGCGTCTCGGGAAAGCCGGTGGGCAAAAGTGGATTCGGCAATCCCGCGTTCGGATAACAACTCACGTTGATAGGCGCAATCTTTGAAAGCTCCTCAATCAGCGGACGCATTTCCTCAGGACCGAGCGCGCAATTCATCCCGACACTCAAAAGCGGAACGTGCGAAATCGAATTGAAAAACGCCTCGACAGTTTGGCCAGTGACGCCGCGATTGCTGCCTTTTTGAATGAACGTAACCGAGGCGAGGATCGGGATTAGCGATTTACGATCGGACGGAGAATCGGCTGACTCGTCGGGTTGATAGGGCAGGGGAGCAAGGCCACGATCGTCCAATAACTTTTCAATGGCGAAGAACGCGGCCTTGGCGTTAAGCGTGTCGAAGATGGTTTCGACGAGCAGCAAGTCGGCGCCACCGTCGAGCAAACCTTTGGCATGTTCGTAATAAGCGGAAACCAGTTCGTCGTAAGTCGTGCCGCGCGCGGCGGAATTATTGACGTCAGTGGAAATGGAGGACGTGCGCGTCGTCGGCCCAATGGCGCCCGCGACAAAACAAATACGGCCCGGTTGCGCAGCCATGACTTTATCCGCGGCGCGGCGGGCGCATTGAGCCCCGGCTTTGGAAAGCTCGTACGCGAGCGGTTCCATTTTGTAATCCGCGAGCGAAATGGCTTGCGAATTGAAAGTGTTCGTCTCGATGATGTCTGCGCCCGCTTCGAGATACTGGCGGTGAATCGCCTCGATGATCTCCGGGCGCGTGATATTAAGGACGTCGTTATTGCCCTTGAGGTCTTTGTGCCAATCCTTGAAACGCTCGCCGCGAAACGCCGCTTCATCGAGCTTGTAAGTCTGGATCATCGTGCCCATCGCCCCGTCAATGATGACGATGCGCTCGCGCAAAAGGCGGTCAAGTTGCTCCGCTCGTGAAGATGATTGGCTATTTTGATTCACCAGGGGAGCATAACTTGTTCAGGACGTGTTGCAAGTGAAAAAATCAATATATCCTGATGCGTAGATATGTATTTAACATAGAATTGGAAAAGGTTGAGTGAGAGCTTTAATAAATTTTGCTGTGTATTGAAATAAATAAAAACGCCGCCGGCCTTGGGGGTTGGCCGACGGCGTCGTGGGGTGGGACAAGTTAGTTGTTGTTCTGGCCGGCGGGAGGCGGCGGGCGATGGCCGTCGCCGTCGGGACCGTCGTCAGGACCACCTTGTGGACGCGGTGGGCGAAGTTCGTCCATCGTCAATTTGCCGTCGCCATTCTTATCGAGCTTCAACAACGAAGTTGCGGCATTGGCAATTTCGTCAGCCGAGATGATGCCATCGCCATTCGTATCCAGCGCGGCAACGATGGGCGGAAGCGGGCGTTTGTGGTTATCGTCGCCGGGAGGAGGAACATCGGGGCCGCCGTTTCGATTGGGACGCTGAGGCATGTATTCGTCCTTCGTGAGTTGGCCGTCGCCATTTTTGTCGAGCGTCTTCAAGGCGGCGGGAGCGTTGGCAATTTCATCGGCTGAAATCACGCCGTCGTGATTGACATCAAGCGCCATGATGATCGGCATCGGCGGCGGGCGATGATGGCGTCCACCAGGACCGCCTTGTCCCGGACCGCCAGCCGGTGGAGGATTATCCGGGCCGCCGGAAGGTGGGCCGTCCTGGGCGAGGAGGGTGGATGCGGGCAGGCTCAAAGCCAGCGCGAAGATAATAAGTCGTTTTGCGTTCATGCTTGTTCTTTTGGTTATGTGGTTCCCGCCGTCGCAGTAATTTGTCCCGGTCGTAAACCAACTGTTACGTAATAATAGACGATAGGGATGTTAAGCTTATATGAGCACCGAACGGAAAATTGTAAAGCTAGTGTAAAAGTGGCGGCATATTTCCGAAGATTTGAATAGAGTGTGGGCGTCAGGCAGAATTTCCAGCGCACATATATATATGGCAACGCCAAATCAGGATCGCAATTCAACCGGCAACGCGGCCGACCGCACGCGCGTGCTGATCATTGATGACGATCGCAAATTATGCCGTCTCATCCGCGATTATCTTGAGCCGATGGGCTATGACATCGAGATGGCGCACACTGGGCCGGAAGGTTTGGAGAAAGCGCTGCGCGATTCTTTCAATGCGGTGATTCTTGATCTGATGTTGCCGGGCATGGATGGCTTTGAGGTGTTGAAAAAATTGCGGCACACATCGGACGTGCCCGTGCTCATGCTGACCGGGCGCGGCGAAGAGCCGGATCGCATCGTCGGATTGGAAATCGGCGCGGACGATTATTTGCCGAAAACTTTTTCCACGCGCGAATTGCTCGCACGACTGCGCGCCGTGACGCGTCGCGCCGGCCGGAAGGCTGCGGACAAATCAGACCCGGCACAGGAGATTGTGGTTGGACCGTTGCGAGTGCGCCCGGAGTCGCGCGTGGCTTTGCTGGATAATCAGTCGCTCGTGCTGACGCCCGTGGAATTTGATTTGCTCGCGTGCCTCGCACAAGCGAAAGGCCGCGTGAAAACGCGCGAGCAACTCCTCGATTCCATCAGCGACCGCAACTACGACGTGTTTGATCGCTCGATTGACGTGCATATTTCCGCGTTGCGCAAAAAACTCGGCGACGATCCAAAAAATCCACGCTTCATCCGCACGTTGCGCGTCGCGGGTTATCTGATGATTGACCCGGAAAACGATGTTTAACCGCGCGCTATGAAACTTAGATTTCCATTGTATGCGAAAATCCTCTGCTGGTTTTTCCTGAACGTCGTTTTTCTTTGCGCGGTATTTCTTGCCGTCGGGCGCGGGCAATTTCATTTTGGCCTCGATGCGCTCATCTCCGGCCCGGCGGGCGAGCGTTTTCAAAAAGTGACGCAACTGCTCACGGCGGAATTGCGCGACCGTCCGCAAACAAATTGGACCGGCGTGCTCAAGCAATTCAGCGATACCTACAACGTGCAATTTTATTTGTTCCGCAACGGCGAACAACTCGCGGGCGAAACGGTGAAGTTGCCGGACGAAGTGCGCGAGCGGGTAAATGAGCGCCGGGGGTTTGGGCCGCCCTCTCGGCATCAGCCCGGCCCACCCGACGAAGCTGACCGTCCGCCCAACGAGGATCGGCGGCCACCGGATGAATTCGCGCCGCCACCGCCACACGATCTTTCGCGTGATTCGACACCATCCGGTCCGTTGGAAAATCATCGGTTCATGATACATACAGCATCGCCAAGCCGTTACTGGGTGGTGACGCATTTCGTTATTCCCGACGCGGCGCGGCGGGCGCGACCGGAACCGATGGCGCTCGTGGCGGCATCGGAAAGCATGAGCGGCGGCGGTTTATTTTTCGATCTGACTTCGTGGATCATGGCGGGCGTGGCGGTGGTGGTGATTTCAGTCTTATTCTGGTTTCCGCTCGTGCGCGGAATTACACGTTCAATTTCGCGAATGACCGATGCGACTGAAAAAATCGCCGAGGGACATTTTGAAGTCCGCGCGCAAGTGCAGCGCAATGACGAACTGGGCTTGCTCAGTGACGCGATCAACCGCATGGCGATGCGCCTCTCGGGTTTTGTGGCCGGGCAGAAAAGATTTCTCGGCGATATTGCCCACGAGCTTTGTTCGCCGATTGCGCGCATCCAGGTGGCGCTCGCCATTTTAGAACAGCGCGCGGATGAAAAGCAAAAAAGCCAGCTTCAGGACTTGCGCGAGGAAGTCGAACAGATGTCGAATTTGGTGAATGAATTATTATCGTTCACCAAGGCGTCCATGGGCGGGGCGACTGTGAAGCTGCAAACTGTTTCAGTGAAAACGATTCTTGAAAAAGCCGTCGCCCGCGAATGCGCGCTGGGCGGCGGGACCGAAGTGAAGCTCGAGGTCGCGGAGGATTTGCAGATTAAAGGGGATGCGGATTTATTGCTGCGCGCGTTTGGAAATATTTTACGCAACGCGATTCATTACGCCGGCCAGGCCGGGCCGATCACGATCACAGCGTTGCGGGAAGAGACGCAAGTGCGGGTGAACGTCGAGGATTGCGGGCCGGGAATTCCCGAGGCCGCGATTGCACAGGTGTTCGATCCGTTTTATCGCGTGGATGTTTCACGGGCGCGGGAAACGGGTGGCGTGGGATTGGGATTGGCCATCGTCAAGACCTGCGTGGAATCGTGCGGCGGCACGGTGCGCTGTGAGAATCGCGCGGAAGGCGGACTACGCGTGGTGACGCAGTTCATCGCGGCGGAATAATATAATCAGGGCGATTTGCTCACGCAATTTACGGTTGCCATGAAAACGAATTGCAACGGCAGGCGCAAAAACAGGACAACTGCTATGATCGAAAATGTTTGCGTGCGCAAATTTTGAATGAGCATTTGCGCGTTGGCGGGAAGGACGGCGAGCAATAGTAGCATCAGGCCGATTCCCGAAAAACGCCGGGTGACGGCTGGCAGCAAACCTATGCCTCCAAGAATTTCAAATGCGCCACTGATATAAACCAACGCGAGCGGTTGCGGCAAATAAGGCGGCATGATGGTCAGATAAAATGCGGGCCTGACGAAATGCATCGCACCGGCGAAGACAAAAAGAATCGCGACCGCGACACGCGAAAAAAACTTGAGACGAGGGTAGCGTGGCGCGATTTCGGACATGGCGTCCGACGGTAACATCACCGGCGAGTGTGCGCCAGTTTATCGAAGTTCCGAACGCGTCGCGGATGAGAGCGGCAAAACAAGCGGTTCTTCGCACGCAGCTTCCGATGGGCAATTCGCGGGATGACGTCAAAATCCAGCGTAGTCCAGATTCCGACCTGGATCGTCGTGGATTTCGTTGTGGTTTTCCCGTTCATATTATCGTGACCCGGCGCGAGCCGGATGGTTACGAATCTTTTCGGCCTTCAATCATAAGAGGCGCGGAGAGGGAATATATTCCTGCCGGGTTTGCACTCGCATTTTGCGGACACTTGCGGCACACTGGTGAGTCATGGCTGGCAATGTGACAACAACAAATCTTTTCCACGCATGATTGAGGTGCGTCATGGATAGTTTTGAGGCGCGCGAAATTCTTGCGCTATATCGCCCGGGCGATACCAATCGCCTTGACCCGCGCATGGCCGAGGCGCTCGAACTTGCGCGCCACGATCCGCAGCTCGCGATCTGGTTCGGTCAGCATTGCGCTGCGCATGTGAAGCTTCCCATGGACGCCGCCGCCACGATTCCCTCGGCAACTGCTCCGGCAAAAACGGGACAGCCGTCCGATGCCGACGAGCACATCATTCCGCTCAACAAACCGGCGTTGTTCATGATCGGCGCGGCGATCCTGCTTTTGCTCGCGGCGTTTCTCTGGAAATCCTTTTCCAATCCGCCGCGAGATCCGTTCACGAGTTATCGCGATCGAATGGCCCGCCTTGTTCAACGCTCATTTCCCGTAAAAGTGGCGCTGACTGATCAGTCCCTGATCCGGCAATATTTTCGGAGCAACGGCGGCCCTTATGATTTTGTGATTCCGCGAAGCTTGGAAAAATTTCCCGGCGCCGGCGCCGCCGTGATGACGTGGCATGCGCAACCCGTTTCGATGTTCGGCCTGAATTTCGGCGTCAACACGAATCTCTATTTTTTCGTGATCAATAAATCCACCTTCACCGACCAGCCGTTTCCAATCACCAACCAGTTCAGTCGCGTGGGCCGCTTGATGACCGCGAGTTGGAGCGGCAGCAATTACGTCTATCTGCTCACCGGGCCAAACGACACCACCACCCTGCAAAATCTTCTCGCGCAGCAGCCGTAAACATTTCCACGCTTGAAGGGCTGTGGTGTTTCGGCAATTCTCGGCGGACATGAATTCCAAACCAACGGCCGCATCGGGCGGCCATTATCGCTGGGTCATCTGCGGCCTGCTGCTCTTTTCCACGACGGTTAATTACATGGATCGGCAGGTCATCGGTTACCTCAAGGAATTCTTTTGCCTGCCGGCCAATCAAGGCGGCTTCGGTTGGAGCAATACGGATTATGCCAATATCATCGCGGCGTTCACGGCGTTTTACGCGGGCATCACCGTGATCATGGGCTGGGTGATTGACAAGATCGGCACGAAGCTCGGCCTCGCCCTGTGTCTCATCATCTGGTCGGTGTTTGGAATTGCAAACGCTTTCGTGGGGCGAATGGTCCTGGCGCATGCGCTGGTGAGAAGCGCGTTCGGAATCGGCGAAGCTGGAAATTTCCCGGCATCCATCAAGACGGTGGCCGAATGGTTTCCGAAACGCGAACGCGCCTTGGCGACGGGCGTGTTCAACAGCGGTTCAAACATCGGCGCGATGATCAGTGCGTTGTTCGTTCCGGGATGCCTCGCCTTTTTCGGTTATCAGACTGGCTGGAAAGCGGCTTATATCATCACGGGAACGGTGGGATTCATTTGGCTGATATTCTGGTTCTGGCTTTATGATATTCCATCGCGGCAACGGCGATTGTCCAAGGCGGAATTCGATTACATTCATAGCGACGATGCGATTGAGCCATTGAAAAGCGACACCGGGCCGACGCCGAAAGTTTCGTGGCTGCTGCTGTTCAGCCACCGGCAGACGTGGGCATTTTTCTTCGGCAAATTTTTTACCGACGGCGTATGGTGGTTCTATCTTTTCTGGCTGCCGGATTATTTGCACAAGCAATTTAATATGACTAAAGGGCAGGTGATGTTGCCGACATTCGTTGTATATGGAGTGGCAATCTTTGGGAGCATCTATGGCGGCAGCTTGCCCATGACGCTGATGAAACGGGGCATGGAACTTTACAAGGCGCGCATGACGGCGATGCTGATCATTGCGTTATTCCCGCTGGCGGTGTTATTCACGCAATTTTTCGGAAACGTGGATCGCTTCGGCAACACGCTTGCAGCCCTATTGGCGGTAGGAACGATTTGCATTGCGGCGGCGGCACATCAGGCGTGGTCGGCAAATTTGTTCACGACGGTCTCGGACATGTTTCCAAAAAAGGCGGTCGGCTCCGTCACCGGCATCGGCGCGATGGCGGGCGGATTGGGCGGGGTGCTGGTGCAGAAAATCGCAGGGGCGTTGACGGATGCTTTCAAAGCGACACCGCAAACGGCTTACTTGATTATGTTCATCACGTGTGCGCTGAGCTACTTGCTGGCGTGGGGAATTATGAAAGCGCTTGTGCCAAGGTTTGAGTTGGTGAAATTGGGGCAAAGGTGACCGATTTGAGATTTCGCTACAATTATTGCGGATGACCGCCAGCCCGGCGGCTTATTGATTAAGCAGCGACATCTTATGATTTGTGCTCCATTTTTTGAGGAGGTATAAAGCATTCTACAAGCTCTCGTGGAAAATTACGATCCTGAAGCCAAGTCCCGGTATCTTTCGATGCTTTTTTAAAAAGAGCCTGCATACGCCGCTTTTGAAAAATAAGTGCAGGATGAGAATAGCCCAGTTCATTACCGAAATAGGTCCAGCTAATACAGGCTAAAACCCCATGCTCCTTCCAAGCCACAAATGGGGCAGCTATTCCGCAGGTTCTTTTTCCACCTGCACTTCCGGCGGGTTCTTCCCAAAAAAAATAGTCCCCATTTATAACAGAATCGTGCATAGATTTGTCTAAAGTCTCCAACATTTGGAGGGCGTTCTTGCACATGGCTATAAACTCTGCGCTTCCATAAAAAGAAGTCCGCTCAAGGTGAAGACAATGATATTTCGCAATTTTGCAACGAACCGTCCAGAAGACTCTGTCCAATGGAAACACGACCTGAGCGAATAGCATTTTGAAACTGAACATATACCACTTCCTGATAGCTTGTTGTGTGGCTAAACTATCGTTCGCGCCGCCAATTTATTCAAGTTTTGCGATACGAAGATTATAAAAATTTGACAGGCATGGGTGATGCGCCTTCAAATTTGCAGGAACACGTTATGATGATGACGCGTATACCAGTTATAACGGATGCAGGCCAATGGTACCTTTGAGTTGCGTGAGATATTCGGGAGATTTGACCGAATGATAAGTATCCCACGCGGATTCGAGGCGTGTTTCGATATTCAGACGTTCAGCTTCCTCCGTATAATTCTTCTTCTTCAAGAAATTCTGGAGGTAGGTGGCGTGGTTGTGCCACAGGCGGACATCGGATTGTTGTTTCGCATTCAGGCGTTTCGCGTACCAATCGCTGCCGAGGACATTTTCGCGGGAAAAAAGCGCACGGAAGTCGGGATGATTAATGTCGCGCCCTTCATACTGGCCGTGGACCATGATGTGCAGAAGAGCCTTGAGCGGCGGACACGCCATTTCGATGCTGCCATCATTGAAATAACTTTGTGCCGTGCGTTTGTGCGTGCCAACGATGTTGTCCACGCCATCCGTGAAGGCGGCGAGGTCCTGCTTTTCCGGACGCAACATTTCCTCAGTGAACACGGCGTGCGGATAATTGAAGACGCGCCCAAAAAATGTCCGCACAAAACTCGCCGTCATTCGATAACCGAGGCGGCTGGCGAGAATTTTTTGGCCGTTCACTTCCATGTCTTCGCATTTCTCGAAAAAGCCGTTGTGAATCAAAAACTCGGGATGCCGCTCGTCGGCATCCATGCGGCACCAGACTTCGGGAATCAAAAGGCTGATGTCATGATCCACGCGCACATTCGGACCGACACACGCCGCCGAGGAAATGAAAGCGTCATAACCGGTGAGCGCGTAGGAAACGAGCGCGGCATTCAAATCGAGAATGGGCGGCAGCGCATTAAACGGGCCTTTGGTCATCGCGCCTTCCGAACCGGCGCCGGTCGTGGACGGAGATTTGCCGGTCATGCTGGAAATAAATTCCATGAACAACTCGGGCAGCGGTAAATAATGGATGGGATTGAAGACTGCGAGCGAACGGATTTGTGCGGCGGCGTCGGGCGGATTATTGCGCCGGCCAGGCATGACGGCATTGACCGGCGTGTACACCGGTGAATCAAGCGAAATGCGGCGCTGCAAGCGCGTGGCCATTTGCGCGAGATAAGCATCGCGCGGATTCACGAGGTCGGGACGCCGCTGGAGATAGCGTGGATTTTTTGAAGGAGAACCATCCACCAAACGCGGATGCGCCGACGAGACGAAATAATCCGGCCCGGCGGCTTTCAGCATCCCGAGAATCAGCGTCTGCATCGGCTCGGTAAATCTCACGAAGCCAATGGAGTCCTCAACCAATGAACGCGCGCCTTCGGCATTGAGCGGCTCGAAGTTGGAAAGAAAATTTCCCGGCTGCGCGAGGTCGTGCTCGGTCTGTTTGTCATAGCCGCGAACGATGGCGTCGTCGGGCCGCTGGAATAGCCGTTGTTCGCAATTCTTCACGAATTTGACCGAAGGATTGTGGTAATCGATGTTCAGATTTTTTAATGCTTCAGCCGGAACCACCACCGACGCGGTGATGTCGTCCTCCATCTGCAATTTCGTGGCTGGATGAAAATCCTTGCGCAACCCAAACACGCGCCACGCGCCGTCCGAGTCGTAGCCGACGCGCAGAAAATTGGAAATGAGCTTGCGACCGTCGCATTTCAATTCGTTGCCGGGCGTGCCGTTGATGATGTCCACGCTGAAATGCTCGCGCCACTTTTCGCCCCACGCGGGTTTGTAAAAGCGCTTCACCACAAAGATCAGTTCGAGAATGTATTGCGAAATCGAACTGAGAAAGTCGTTGAACTCGTCGGAATAATCTTTGAGGGACGGCGTGAATAATTTGATGACCGAACCGAGCGAGCGTTCCGGGCTGAGCAGTTCGCGGCGGTCAGCGCCATTCTTCGCGGGATCGCGAAAGCGATCGGAATAATCGCGGCGCAATAATTTCGCGACCGCGTTGAAATCCTTTTTGAAATCCGCGACAAAGACCGGGCCCTGGATGATAGCATCGCTGATGGGCTTGGAGATTTCCGATTTGCCACCGCCGGAGACGGTGCACGGTTTGTGGCACAGTGTGGGTTCGGCCTGAGTGCCGACGAGACGCCAGGCGCGTCCCGGAGGCTTTTCCATTTGGACTTTGTAACCGGACGGGCGCATGTAAATTTTATCCGCCAGCAATTTGATCGAATGCTCGCCGTTTGGCCCGGGCCAGGTGACTTTTTGTTTTTGAAGATCAAAGCGCACGCCGCGCGGAACATAAATGATCTCGGGAAATTTTTTATCAATCGCGTAACCCTCCGGCTGCAAATCCATCGCCTCGCCGGATAGGGCGATCACTTCCTCGAAGGAATGGCCGCGATAATGAACATGCTTGTCGGAATCAAATTCCTCGCCGAGATCGTAACTCGCATACACCAGCGCACCGCCCGCGTGTTCCTCTTCGCAAAGGCCAAAAAGATTCGCGGCGTAACCGATCTGCGTCTTCACTTCTTTTTTGCAATAGCCGTAATAATTGTCGGCAATGACCGTGACAATGACGCCGCGTTCGTCGCGCGCCGTGAGCTTGAAAGCCGAACCGCGATTATACAGTTCATTTTCATCCTTCCAGCACATGCCGTCGCGACGCTGGCGTTCAGTGGCGTTTTCCCATGTGGGCAAACCGAGAAACTTTTTGGTGACCTTCGTGAGGTGCGGCGCGAGGACGATGCAACCCGTATGGCCGGTCCAATGCTGGACATCAAGGCCCGCGTCGTTCTCGGGCAGAAACGGATCGCCCGCGTTGCCGAAAATACTTTCGACGAAATCGAGATTGCTGACGAGATTGCCGGGCGCAAAGAAACGAATTTCCATCGTCTTCTCCTCGGTGAAACCTTCGACCGCCGGACAGACAATAGGCCGCAGCAAAAGCGAAACGAAACATTCCGCTTGTTCACGTTGGGTCGAAGTGAAAGGCAGCCGCAACAATTCACGCGGTGGCTGGAAAGCGATTTGCAACAACTTCGCGAAAGCGGTTTTCGGCACGGCGAGCTTGTCGTCGGGAATCGGCAGGCCGCCTTCAGCTACATGGAAAACTCCCTGGGTCGTGCGGCGGTCCTTGGCGGGATTGTGCAGCACGCCCTGGCGCAAACGATAGGAACTGGTGATGTCCGAAACGAATTCATCGCAATCAGGTGGCAGCGAGAGTTCGCGCGCGAGGCCGGGGCTATCGAGAACAAACGTGCGCGCCGGCCATTTGAGTTCGAGGCCGGTGTCGTAGAGATAATCGCGCAAAAAATGGTCAATGCGCCAATCCGCCGGGCAGAGATAATCCGCCAGCAGGCGCATGGTTTCTTTTTGGCGCGAGAACATCGGTCCGGCGAGACCGGGCAAACCGGAGGCGCTGCTGCCGCCAAAAGTCGGGCAGCCGGTCATCGCGAGACGGAGATTGATGCCTTCGATCAAGGCGGCGTCGGGACGGCCGACGCGATGTGAGAGAGCGGGAGAATTTTCGTTGCTATTGGTCTTCATAAGGGAAGCCGGGGTTCATTCAATGGGATGACATCCACTGCCACTTTGAGCGTGTGTTCTCCGCTGCCGAGAAGCACGCCGCGAATCGGACTGACGTCGCTGAAGTCACGGCCCCAGGCGATCGTCACGTGGCGGTTGGAAGGCAAAAGGTTGTTGGTCGGGTCCACATCTACCCAGCCCGTGCCGGGACAGAAAAATGAGATCCACGCATGCGAGGCATCAGCTCCGGCAAGGCGCGGTTTGCCGGGCGGCGGATCGGTTTCCAGATAACCGCTGACATAGCGCGCGGGAATTCCCATCGAGCGCAAACAGGCAATTTCCAAATGCGCAAAATCCTGGCAAACGCCACGGCGATTTTTTAAAACTTCATCCAGCGGCGTCGCGATGGTCGTGGCCTTGGAATCGAATTTGAATTCGCGATGAATGCGCGCCGTAAGATCCAGCACGGCTTCGAGAATGGGACATTCCTCAGTAAATGACGGTTCGGCATACGCCGCGAATTCAGGCTGGCGTTTGATGTGCGGCGAAGGATAGGTGAACTCCGCTGATTGGACCGCATCCACGCCGTTGAGGTCGCGAACTTTTTCCCAGGCTGGCGTCAGATCAGGTTCGGGCGGCGCAACCGTCGTGACATTGACGCGGCTGCGCGAAGTGATGACGAGATGGCGATGAGAACCTTCGACCGTGACGAACGCCATTTGATTGCCGAAATAATCGGCGTGGGTTTTGATCGCGGCGGGTTGCGGCTGAATAACCAGTTCGGTGGAGAGGCATTGCTGGCGCGGCAATTCGCGCGGCTGAAGGCGCAGCGTGTGGTGCGAAAGCGAAACCGAATTATTATATTCGTAAGTTGTAGTATGGGCGAGATCGTAAATCATATCGTCAACTCACACTCGCAATGGTGTGACTGAAATAATGGTGGGTGAGTTGAGAGGAGACGACGCCAAGTTCGACCTGGAAATCGGCGAGGAGCGTGTCGAGCTTTTCGGTCGCGCCGGGTTTGGCGGATTGCGCGAGGCCGGTGATGTCGGCGTCGCGCAAGAGCGCAGAAAGATTGGCGATGCGTTTTTGCTCGTTGGTTTCGTGGACGGCATTGGCCTCGCGCGGAAGCTGGGCGGCGTGTTCGCGCAGAGCCTTTAATTGAAACGCGAGCGAGCGCGGATTGCCTTCGTCCAGCAGGAGAAGTTCGAGCACCGAACTGAGTTGCACGCCAGAAAAATAGCGGCGGCGGTAGGTCATAAGGCTGTCGGAGATTTCCAAAATGGGTTCGAGCACGGCGGCGGGTTTCGCTTCGCTACCGAGCGCGGCGCGAAAAAGCTGGACGATATGCGTGGCGCGTTCGAGACGCCGGCCGAAATCGAGGAAGCGCCAGCCAAGACCGCGCGTCATATTTTCCATCTCCATGCCGCTGAAAGCGGACAGATCAACGATGATGGTGTTGAGGAGGCCGTGGGCATCCGCAAGCGGGATGCGGCGCGGGCGGGCGCGGGCATCAATGTTCAACTTGTTCAGGATGGACCAGGTATCCGAAGAAAACCGGTCGCGCACCACGGACGCAAGACTGCGAACCCGGCTGAGCGTTTGCCGCGCGCTGCCGATGCGATCCTGTTTGTAAATGAGTAACAGAATTTCGTGCTCCAGTTCCTTGAGTGCGATGCGTTCGATGAAACGGCGCGGGAGCAAATCGAGCCGCACGAGAACTTGCGCGAGTGCGTTGAGTTCGAGCGAGCCCTCGGTGCCGGATTCGTCCACCATGCGAACGAGGACGCTGCGCAACAGGCGAAGCGTGTCTTCCAGGCGTTCGGTGTAACGGCCAAGCCAATATAAATTGTCGGCCACGCGGCTGGGCAATTCAGCCGACGACGGTCCGGAGCGCACGAGTTGCCCGGAACGCGTGAGCAGTGAAACCATGTTGACGGGCCCATCGGAAATGACCCAGGTGTCTTTGCTGCCGCCGCCGCTTTGCATGCTGACGATGGGATCTTCAGCCGCGGTCGAAACACGGCTGAGTCCGCCCGGCATGACGGCGAACGAATCAGCCGTGGCCGTGACGTAAGCGCGAAGCACCAGCGGGCGCGGTTCGAGTTTGTCCTGCAACCAAACCGGCGCGGTGGAAAGCACCGCGTGTTCCTGCCCGACGAATTCGGTCGGGCGCGCGCGAATCGCGGCGATAAGTTCATCGCGTTCTTTGGAAGCCAGCTTGCCACCGAAATACGGTTCGCGCGCGAGCGAGCCGAACGCGGGTTTCACGACGATTTGATCGAGATGCTCGATGACATAATCAAGTTCCTTTTTCTGGCCGCACCACCACGTGGCGAGCGAAGGCATCAATAATTTCTCGCCGAGCAAAAGTTCGCAAAGGCCGGGCAGAAATGCCATGAACGCCGGGCTCTCGATCAGGCCGGAGCCAAGGGCGTTGGCAATGGCGACGTTGCCCGCGCGCGCCGCTTCGACGAGTCCAGCGACGCCGAGAAATGAATCGCCGCGCAGTTCGAGCGGGTCGCAAAAGGAATCGTCCACGCGGCGGAGGATGACATCCACCGGGCGCAAGCCTTCGAGCGTCTTGATGAAGACCTTGCGCTCGCGCACGGTGAGGTCGCCGCCTTCGATAAGCGTGAAGCCGAGATAACGCGCCAGGTAATCGTGCTCGAAATAAGTTTCGTTGTACGGGCCGGGTGTGAGCAGGACGACGCTGGGATTATCGCGATTGTTAGGGGCGAGGCTGCGCAAGGTATCGCGGTGGATGCGGAAAAACGAGGCGAGCCGCTGGACCTGGCAATCGCGAAATTCATCCGGCAGACTGCGCGAAAGCACGATGCGATTTTCTAGGGCGTAACCCGCGCCTGAGGGCGCTTGCGTGCGGTCGGAGATGACCCACCATTGGCCGTCGGGCGAGCGCGTCAAATCCGTGGCGTGAAGATGCAGATAACTTTGGCGCGGAATCGGTAAGCCGTGGCAGGGGCGGAGAAAATTTGGATTCGCGTAAACGAGCGCGGGCGGCAAATGGCCTTCGTGCAAAAGGCGCTGCGGGCCGTAAAGGTCGGCGAGGATGAGATTAAAAAGTTGCGAGCGCTGGATCAGGCCGGCTTCGATCTTGCTCCATTCGGCGGGCGGAATGAGCAGGGGAACCATGTCGAGTTCCCACGGGCGATCCATGCCCTGCGGATCGCCATAAACATTATAGGTGACGCCGTGCTCGCGGATGATCCGACGGGCGCTTTCCCAGCGGGCGTCGAGTTCAGCGCGGCCCAGCCGGTCGAGGGACGCGGCGAAGGTTTTCCAATGCGGGCGCAACTCGCCATTGCCGAGCGACATCTCGTCGTAAATGCCCGGCAACGCGGGATAACCCGCGAACATGCTCGGTGGCCGCTCGAGTTTTTCGCTCGGCGGCGTCTGCGACTGAGATTGAGATTGCGTTTGGGCACTCATTCGATGCGCGACTAAACGGCGCTATTGTTTGCGAGCGGGCGATGAGGTGCAACGTAAATCCAATGTGAAAGGGAACTCCGCGTTGGGCGTGGCGGCGGGAATTTTCAATTTCCCCGGCGTATGGCCGAACTTCAAAAAGCGCGCAAGCCGGCGGCTTTCAGCTTCGTAGGAATTCACCGGCAGCTTGCTATGACTGAGACCGCCGGAATGGCTGACGTGATACGTGCAACCACCGATGGAGCGTTCGTTCCAATTATCCACCAGATCAAAGGTCACTGGGGCATGGACGCCAATGGTCGGGTGGAGGCATTCGGGTGGCTGCCACGCGCGAAAGCGGACACCGGCGACATACTCGCCTTCGGTTCCCGTCGGATGCAGCGGAACGGGACGGCCATTGCAGGCCAGGCGATGGCGCGAATCAATCATGCCCTCAACCTTCACTTGCAGGCGTTCGAGCGAGGAATCCACGTAACGAACCGCGCCGCCCGCTGCGCCTTCTTCGCCAAGAACGTGCCACGGTTCGAGTGCCTGGCGGACTTCGAGATTGACGCCCTGTTGCGTGATGTCGCCATAGACGGGAAAACGAAATTCAAGATGCGGCGCGAACCATTCGGGCTTGATCGGATAGCCATTGCCTTGCAGGTCTTCAACCACGTCGCGAAAATCCTGCTCGATGAAGTGCGGCAACATAAAACGATCATGAAGTTCCGTGCCCCAGCGAACAAGGTCTTGCTCATAAGGCTTGCTCCAAAAACGCGAGATGAGAGCGCGCAATAAAAGTTGCTGCGTGAGGCTCATGCGTTCGTGCGGCGGCATTTCAAACGCGCGCAATTCGACCAGGCCCAGGCGGCCGGTGCTGGAATCGGGCGAATAAAGTTTATCTATGCAGAACTCGGCGCGATGAGTGTTGCCAGTCGGATCAACCAGCAGATGGCGGAACAGCCGGTCCACCAGCCACGGCGGACAATTCGCGGCGGCCTTGGGCAGTTGCTTGAACGCAAGTTCGAGTTCGTAAAGCGAATCGTTGCGGGCCTCGTCAATGCGCGGATGCTGACTGGTCGGGCCGATGAACAGGCCGCTAAAGAGAAACGAGAGCGACGGATGATTCTGCCAAAAACGCACGAGGCTAGCCAGGACATCGGGACGGCGCAGAATCGGACTGTCGGGCGCAGTCGGTCCGCCGATGACAATATGATTGCCGCCGCCGGTGCCGACGTGGCGGCCATCAATGAGAAATTTTTCCGTGCCGAGCCGCGACAGACGCGCTTCGTCGTAAAGCGTGGTGGTGTTGGTGACAAGTTCATCCCAGCTTGCGGCGGGATGAAGATTGACTTCGATAACGCCGGGGTCGGGCGTGACCTTGATGTTATTCAGGCGATGATCGTGCGGTGGCGCGCTGCCTTCGATGATGATGGGCAGTTTGAGTTCAGTCGCGGTTTCTTCCAGAGCGCTGATGAGGTCGAGATAATCTTCCGTGGTGCGCACCGGCGGCATGAAGATGTGCAGGCGGCCTTCGCGCGGCTCGACGCAAAGCGCGGTGCGCACGACGCCGGCGGCGGATTCCTGCGGGGTAGGCGGGCGTTCGGAGTGACTACTGGCGTCGGATATTTGGCCTCGCGTGGACGCTCGCTCTCCCACACTGGTAATGAACTGCTGAGTTACCGCCGCGCGCGTGGTTTCGCCGCGACGAGTCTGGCCGGGCACGGGTAATGGCGGAAGCTTATCGAGCGGGTCGGGCGGATGGATGTAGGGATAATCCGAGCGCGAAACCCACGGCATGGAATCGAGCGGGAGCCGCAGACCGATGGGCGAATCGCCGGGGAGCAAAAAGAGATGCTCGGGGCGCAGGAATAACGTGCCACTTTTCCAACGTGGGCGGTCGGTGAATTCGCGCGCGAGCGGGAGAATGTAGCCGGCGACTTTGTTCAGGCCTTGATTAAAAACTTTTGCGAGCCGGGCGCGTTCTTCCTTGTCGTCGAGACGTGACTTCAGCGGGTCCACGTTCGTGGGCAAACGGCGTTCGCGCCACATATAATACCAGGCATCTTCGTAGGCGGGGATGGCGTGGCGCGGCTTGATTTCGAGGACGCGCGCGAGCTGGTGGATAAAGCGCTGGGCGTCGGCCTCGGTGTGGCCGTATTTTTCGGTTTCGTTGGCGAAGAGTGAATCGTCGTGCCAGATTTTTTGGCCGTCCTTGCGCCAGTAACAACCCAGCGCCCAGCGCGGAAGCGATTCGCCGGGATACCATTTGCCCTGGCCGTAGTGTAGTAAACCGCCGGGAGCAAATTTGGTTTTGAGCCGCCGGATGAGTTCGCCGGAAAGACGGCGTTTGTTCGGGCCGACGGCGGTGAAGTTCCATTCCTCGCCGTCCATGTCATCAATGGAAATGAACGTCGGCTCGCCGCCCATCGTCAAGCGCACATCATTCTTTTTCAGGTCGGCGTCAATCTTGTGCCCAAGCGATTCGATCTCAATCCATTGTTCCTCGGTATAAGGCTTCGTGACGCGCGGCGATTCGTAGATGCGCCGCACGGACATCTCGTGGGAAAATTTGGTTTTGCATTTGTCTATCGCGCCGCTCACGGGCGCCGCGCCAGTGGGCTTGGGCGAACAGGCGAGGGGAATGTGCCCTTCCCCGGCGAAGAGTCCCGACGTGGGATCAAGACCGATCCAGCCGGCGCCAGGAAGATAAACTTCCGTCCACGCGTGCAGGTCAGTGAAATCAATTTCCGAACCGGATGGGCCGTCGAGCGATTTGACGTCGGGCTTGAGTTGAATCAGGTAGCCGGAAACGAAACGCGCAGCGAGGCCGAGTTGGCGAAGGATGTGGACGAATAGCCACGCGGAATCGCGGCAGGAACCCGAGCGGAGTTGCAAAGTCGTCTCGGGCTTTTGCACGCCCGATTCCATGCGGATGAGATACTTGATGTCGCGCCAGAGCTTTTGGTTGATCTTGACCAGGAAATCAATCGTGCGCGCTTCCGACACATCCACGGTCTGAAGATATTCCGCGAGAAAGGGCCCGGGCGTCCGCTTTTTGATGAACGGGCCGAGTTCCTTTTTTAGGGCGGGCTCATATTGAAACGGATATTTTTCAGCAGACGGTTCGAGGAAAAAATCGAACGGATTGTAAACCGCCATCTCGGCGATGAGATCAATTTCAACGAGGAATTCCGTGGCTTTATCAGGAATGGTGAGGCGCGCGAGGTAATTGCTGAAGGGGTCCTGCTGCCAGTTGAGAAAATGTTTCTCGGGAAGAATTTTTTGCGAGTAACTGAGAATGGGCGTGCGGCAATGCGGCGCGGGTCGTAGGCGGATGACGTGCGGCGAATGCGCGACCGGGCGGTCGTACAAATAATGGGTGCGATGATTAAGCGCGACGTGTATGGGCATGAGTCGGTGGCGAGATGGTTTTTGTGCGCCGTGGTATGGGACGTTGATTTTGACGCAGAGGCGCAGAGGCGCAGAGGCGCAGAGGAGGAAAGAATGGCGAGATAATGAAAGAAATGAGTTTTTCTTCATCCCATTTCTGTCCTCGCTTAATTACGAAATGAGATTTCACGAGCGCCAACAGCTTGTGATTTATACGTCTAAGCCACCTGCTGGAGTCTTCTCCCTCTCCGCCGCTTGCGGGGGAGAGGGTTGGGGAGAGGTGGTCCCGTTCACCCCATTTATGGATAAGGAGAAGATTGAGGGTTCGATTGTTTTGGGAGATTCGTGTGCATTGAGAGTTAGCAAGGTCTTCGCGCTCGGGGGCAGGGATGCTCGCGCGATTTGAGTTCATTGCACACGCTCTTTGACGGGAGTTTTGGCTTCGGGCATGCGCTTGGCGAGGAAGCGCTCGTAGATGCCGGTACTCGCGAGGTTCATGTTGGTTTGCAGCGCGTCGAGATATTCGTGGAGACCGCTGTTCATGATTTCGTCCATGTTCGCGTAGGCAAGGTCGGAGCAAATCTGGCCAAGCAATTTTTCAGCAGGCTTGCGGTACGTGCCGATGGGTGTGCCGGAAATGGCGTGGAGCGAATCGCGGGCGGTGCTGAGGCAAAAGCGAATCGCGCGCGGGAACTCGGGGTTGAGCAAAAGAAATTCGGCAATCGCCTGCGGCGAGATGCGACCGTGGCATTTGCGATACATCTCAAACGCGCTGGCCGAACGCAACACGGCGATCCATTGCACCTCGTCCAGCGGCGTGCCGACGTCCTGCACGGAGCGAAGCAGAATAAAATATTTTACGTCGAGAATGCGGGAAGTTTTATCGGCGCGCTCAAGCAGTCGCCCAAGCCGGCCAAAGTGCCAGCCTTCGCCGTGAGTCATGGTGGCATCGGTGATGCCGCTGAAAAGATGGCTCGCGAGTTTGACCTCGGAAAAAAATTCGTTGGGCGAATAAAACCCCTTGCCGCTGGTGGCGGCGGAATTAACCATCAAAAAAAATGTGTTCAGTTGCAGCCACATTTCCGACGAGATGATTTCTCGGACGGAATGCGCATTTTCCCGCGCAGCGCGAAGGCAGGAAATGATCGAATTGGGATTATCACGATCGAAAGTCAAAAACTGGATGACGTTTTCCTGCGTGGCCGCGCCTTTGTAACGCTCACCGAAAGATTCATGATCGCCGGTGATATTGACGAGCGGTTCCCATTGCTGATCCGCATTGCCGGAGTCCAGCATGAGATTCAAATTGACGTCCACAAAGCGCGCGACATTTTCCGCGCGCTCGACATAGCGGCTCATCCAGTAAATTGAATCGGCGACGCGGCTGAGCATCAGGCATTCGCTCCTGCCACCTGGGATTGGCTTTGGGTTTGAGGCTGGGGCTGAGTGTCTTTATGAGTATCGGTCTCGTGGGATATGGGACTGTCGGCCAGCACCCAGGTATCTTTGCTGCCGCCGCCCTGGGAGGAATTCACAACCAGCGAACCTTTCTTGAGCGCGACGCGAGTAAGGCCGCCCGGCAGTACGAAAATATCTTTGCCATATAATATATATGGCCGGAGATCCACATGACGGCCAGCGAGGCTGCCGTCCACCAGCGTGGGGACGCGCGAAAGCGCCAGCGTCGGCTGGGCGATGTAGTTGCGCGGATTGGCCACAATTCGCTTGGCGAATTCCGCGTGATCTTCCTTCGTTGCGTGCGGACCGATGAGCATGCCGTAACCGCCGGATTCGTTGGCGGCTTTAACGACCAGTTCGGGCAGATGTTCGAGCACGTATTTCAAATCTTTTTCCTCGGCGCAAATATAGGTGGGCACATTGGGAAGAATAATATCTTCGCCCAGATAATATTTGATGATGCGCGGGACGTAAGCGTAAACGACTTTGTCATCGGCGACGCCGGTGCCGGGGGCATTGGCGAGAGCGACGTTGCCGGATTTGTAAACACTCATCAGGCCCGGCACGCCAAGCATGGAATCCGCGCGGAACGCCTCAGGGTCAAGAAAGTCATCATCCACTCGGCGGTAGATGACATCCACGCGCTCGAAGCCGTTCGTCGTGCGCATCCAGACGTAACCTTCCGACACGACGAGGTCGCTGCCTTCGACGAGTTCCACGCCCATTTGTTGCGCGAGAAACGAATGCTCAAAGTAAGCGGAATTGAAAACGCCCGGCGTCAGCACAACCACGCGCGGAGAACTCGAGGCGTCAGGCGCGAGATATTCGAGCATGTCCCGCAGTCGAATGGGATAATTCGAGACGGGCCGAATGTGCGACGCGGCGAAGACTTGCGGAAAAAGACTTTTCATCAACCGCCGATTTTCCAATACGTAGGAAACGCCGGATGGACAGCGAAGATTGTCTTCGAGAACGTAAATATTGCCGTCGCTGTGACGAACAAGGTCCGTGCCGGTGATGTGACACCAGATGTCGCGCGGCGGATTAATGCCGACGCATTGTTCGCGAAAACCTTTGGACGACGAGATGATGTCCATGGGAACCGCGCCGTCCTTGATGATCTTGCGGTCGTGATAAAGATCGTCAATGAACAGGTTCAGCGCGCGGATGCGCTGGGTGAGGCCGCGTTCAATACGCTGCCATTCGGTGGCATCCACGATTCGCGGGACCAGGTCGAAGGGCAAAGTCTTTTCCACGCCGGCGCTTTCGCCGTAAACATTAAAAGTGATGCCGGCCTGAATCAACGCACGGTCGGCGGCAAGCTGGCGGTTGAGCAATTCGCCGGGAGGAAGTGATTCGATGTTGCGAGCAAGAGGCTTTGCGGCGGCGCGTGGTTGGCCATTCTTGCAGAACATTTCATCAAAAAAACCGCCGCAATCGTATTCGTGAAAATAATTCATCGGTGGAGGCGGGTCGCCAGAGTTTGGACACGACTCGCCCGCATCGAAGGAGAAGCGGCAAGGCGCTCAAAAAAACGCCGACACGATGTGGATTCAGCCAGGTTTAACGCTTCCGTCATAAGAGTTTCGCGAGCCAGGAACTCAAGGCCATTGAGCATTTCAAGTGCCACGGCCCGACTGACGCGATGAACATTGCCGCAAACCATCCCAGGCATGCAGTGGCGGGCATTTTCCATACCCGGGAGCATAGTCATTTCTGAAAGCGACAGCAAATAAATTGCCGGAAAGATGGTCATAAATTTGCGCCATGTTCAAAAGAAAACAGGGACAGTGCGGAATGCGGAGTGTGGAGTGCGGAATTGTCGCACTAAAATCCAGTTTGATCGTTTGGGTGCACGAAGGAGGACAGAAAATCGCGATTTTGTGCGCGATTTGCGAACCGAAAGGCAAATTGCTTTATGGAATTTTGCGAGCCGTTTTGTTTAAGCAGAGGCGTAATGGTTTAAAGATTTTGGAAATGAGGGGGTTAAAATTTTGAGTCCGCGCGACAATCTGTCGCCATCAAAATGTTTTTTGCGGGCATGGGCGTTGCTAAATAAAGCTGGCCCATTAACAAAAACCAAAAAAATATGACGACCCCAAATCAAACCGATACATCCACGGATACGGCGTCGCGTTTTCAAAACGCAACGGCGTCCACCAACAATAAAAGCAAAATCACCAGCGCGAAGTCTGCGACCGGGTCGAAAGCGGCGTCCAGCAAAGCGAAAAATTCTTCGAGCCAAACGAAGCACACGGGTTCCAAGGCAAGTGCGAAAGGTTCGAGCGCAAAATTTTCCAAAGGAGCATCCCGTTCGGGCGCTTCCAGGGGAAAGAAAAACCAGAAAGCACAAACAGAAAGATCAAATATGTCGAATCAACAGCAGCGAGGCCGAAATGGAAATCGCGGAAGCGATTACAATGACCGCTTTGAAAATCAAGACAACCGCCGGCGCGAAAGCCAATCCTCGAACTGGGGACAAAGTTCGGATGATTGGTCTGAACGCTACGGCAACGGCGGGCGTCTCTCGAATCAGGAGCGTGATGAACGCAGCCGTTATGAAGAGACGGGCAGTCGGCAGGGCAACAACCGCCGGCAAGGGCGCGCGGGCAACGGGGGTTCGCAATCCTCTTCGCAATATCGCGGACAGGATTATTATGACCGGCAGGATCGCGAGAACTCCGGCACTTCTTCCTATGGATCGCAAAATGAAAATTGGGATGACCAGCGCAATTACGGCCAGAGCAGCCAGCGCGGAGGAAGTTACGGACGCGGAAGTAATTTCAATCGTGAAGGCCGCGGACATTCGCAGAATTCCCAGGGCTCGCAGAATTGGCGGAACACCGGTCAAAACGACGAGTATGATTCGGGAAATTCGCGTTCACAAAACCGTGAGCGCAATCAGGGCTCACAGAGTCGCGGATATAACGAGGAATCGGATTGGGGCCCAGGCTTCAACCAGGGTTCTCAAAGTTCCAACCGGAATCAACAATCTGGTCAAAATTCGCAACCGCGCAATCGTCGCTCGGAATCGCAGAACCGCGATTGGGATGACGCCGCCGGACGCTACGATCAACCAAACGATTATCAATCCTCATCGCGTTCGGGCAGCGGGCGCGATTGGAATGAAACTCATGCAGATCAGCAAGGCAGTCGCCGTCGCTCGCGCAATCAGACTCAGGAACAATACGACCAGGATCGCTTCCAGAATTCCGATTACGCGCGCGCTTACTCCGGTTCGAGCGACTGGGATGATTCCCAGGAATATGACCGTCCCGGCAACGTGAGTTCTTCCGGACGACCCGACCGCGAACGCGAAGAGTGGGATCGTTTTGAAAACGAAAGCACCGAGCAGCCCGGCCGTGAATATCAAAGCTACGATCAGCGTCAACGCGGATCGTCGCGCGGAAATTCGCGTCGGCAATCACGCGATTATTCTCGCTCGAATTAATCGGCTAATTCAGTCCGTAGTGTGAACACGCGGGCAGGACGTTCGTTCTGCCCGCGATTTTTTTGACCACAGATTGAACACGAATAAACCCGAAATCGAACGTAAAACAGACTTTGACGCGTATTGCTAAAAGCTAATGCAAAGTTTTCGAGCCAATCGTTTCAAGCATTCGATTCAGCCTAACGCCTTTTTCCTTTTGAACTGAAAACTGAAAACTTGAAACTGAAAACTCTCTGCCGCGTTTACTCTGTGGCTGAAAAAAGAGCATTGAGTAACACTTGCCAGTCTGGGCGGAGACGCATTAGGGTGGGGAGAATTTGATTTTGGAAATTTTATATTCAATATGAAAGTACGGGTAAGATTTGCTCCGAGTCCGACGGGTTTTTTGCACATCGGCGGCGCGCGAACGGCGTTGTTCAACTGGCTGTATGCGCGGCATACGGGCGGGACATTTGTATTGCGCGTCGAAGACACTGACGCGGCGCGCAACTCACAGGAGGCGGTGGATGTCATCCTGAACGGCTTGCGCTGGCTGGGACTCGATTGGGACGAAGGCCCGATCAGCGGCGACGTGACCGGGCCGAGCAAGGGGGATCGCGGGCCGTATTTTCAGAGCCAGCGAAGCGAGAATTATAAATTGCGTGTGGAGGCATTGTTGTCGCACGGACTCGCGTACGAGCACGAAGGCGCGGTGAAATTCAGGATGCAGCGCGAACCGGTCGTCATCCCGGATTTGGTCGTGGGAAATGTGACGCGTGAATTGACCGACCGTGAAAAACTCGACCCGGATTTTGTGATCGTGCGCTCGGATGGTCAGCCGGTGTTTCATCTCGTGAACGTCATTGATGATTTGGAAATGGGCATCACGCACGTAATCCGCGGCGAAGATCATTTGAGCAACACCGCGAAGCACATTGCGTTGTTCCGTGCGTTCGGCATCGAGCCGCCGAAGTATGCGCACATTCCGCTTATTTTGAATATTGACGGGTCGAAGATGAGCAAGCGCGATAAGGGCGCTTCACTGATGACGTATCTGGACGAAGGTTACGCGCCCGAAGCGGTGGTGAATTATTTGTCGCTGCTGGGGTGGTCACCCAAGGGCAATCGCGAGAAAGTGCCGATCAAGGAAGTCGTCGAGCTTTTTGATCTACCACAAATTTTGCGTCACAATTCCCGATTCGATCTGAATAAATTGCACTGGCTCAACGGCGAATACATTCGTGAGATGACGCTGGACCGGTTTCACGAATTGGCGGTGCACGCGCTGGGGCGCCTCGGAATTGATACGAACAAGTATCCGCTGGATTATGTGAAGGCAGCGCTCGATACGTGCAAGGCGAAGGTGAAATTATTTTCCGAAGTGCCCACGTTTGCGGATTTTTATTTCAAGGACGTGATTGAATTGGACGCGGAAATGTTGAAAAAAGATTTCCCCGCCGAATTGAAACCGAAGCTGAAACATTTGCGCGATGCGCTCTCCATGTTGCTGAAGTTTGACTCGGACACATTGAACCGGACGACGAAGGAAGTGGCGGGCCAACTCGGAGTGGGCATCGGCGTGCTGGTGCATCCAACGCGACTGGCATGCACCGGGCGAACGGTCGGACCGAGCTTGTATCACTTGATGGAGGTACTGGGAAAAGAGCGGGTGGTGGCGCGGTTTGATTGGGTATTGGGGATGATGGGGTAAGTCCATGCGAGACTGCGGTGGTGGAGCGGCAGCATCGCGCCACCACGTCACAGTTGAAATAGCCCACCGACTCAATGCGCGGCTTGAAAACATTTGCCTTTCTTCCGACGTTGCTTCTGAATCTACACCGACAATCAAAAAGTCATGGCCGTGGTTCCCGAACTCTATCACATTTTCAAATTAGGCCCGCCCAAGGCCGATGCCCACGAGTGTATGGTATTCCGGGTCGGATGATGCGCGCCGCAGAAAATTTGTGAACTGATCTCTATGGCCAAGCGCTCCCACTCGAAGCCGCAAAAAGAGCCCAAGGCTGTCCCGTCTCAAAAGCGCGAACCGGCCCAAACGGATCCCGCAAATAACTTGGGACCGCTCGTCGCGGCTTTTCTGCTGACGTTCCTGATCACCAGAATCCCCCGCGAAGTGGTAAATGCCGGCCTGGATGCCGCCTGGGGTTACGTGCTGAATTTTGCGCATCAAAAGAACCTGCAGTTCGGAACGGACATCGTCTATACCTACGGTCCGCTGGGTTTTCTCGAGCAGGAATGGTTCGCGGGACCGGGTGAGGGACTGCGAATATTTTTCGCCTTCCTGCGCGGTTTCGGAATCGCCTACGGCGTTTGTCTCGTTGCCTGGCGAATGAGACTTGCGTGGAGATGTATTTTCCTCGGAGTCTTCATTCTGCTGCCCGCAACCGTTCACGCCAACCGAATCGAGCCTTTATTGGAAGTGGGCTTATTTTGCTGGGCCATGCTGAACCTGGTTGAACCAGACCAAAACAAAGGCGTATTTGCCATCGGTCTCATCGCCATCGCAACCATTGGCTCGCTGGGAAAGTTCACGTTCTTCTTGCTCGCGACTATGACCGTCGCGGTCGTCGCTTGGCATCTTGCGTTGCGCGGACGGCGAAAGTGGGGAATTGGCATCGTGGTTGGTTACGTTTTGTCCTCGTTCCTTGGATGGATTTTGTTGCGTCAAAGCCCGCTGATATTGGGCGCTTATTTCAAAAACTCGCTGGCACTCTCGTTTGGTTATGAGGAAACCATGGGATGGAAAACGCCTTCCGAAATCTGGACCCCCGGCATTATCATGATGACGCTCGCGCTGGCGACTGCGCTCATCTATTCCATCGCCGCTTATGACAAAACCGTTCGCCGGCCCGGATTACGCCCGACGCTGCTTTTCGGCTGGGTGGCTTGTTTCACGTTTCTGTTTTGGAAACACGGTTTCATCCGTCACAAAATGGATCTGTTCGCAACGTCCGTGCCAGTGACCGTGCTCGCATTGGACATCCTCCCAAGCCCATTCAAGGCAGCCCGGCTTTGGGCACGCGGTTGCGCCCTGGTTTGTTGCCTCGCCGCCGGTATTTTAATGACCACGCTGACGCCAGGATATTTTGGAGATTTCGTTTCCACCGATTTTCATCTTCTCTCCGACAACATCAAGACACTGTTGAATCCCTCCGCCTACCTCGCCCGCATGAACCAGTCGCTCGACGCAGAACGCAATGGCGCGCAGTTGCCGCGCATCCGCCAAATCGTCGGTCAGGCTACGGTGGATGTGTTCGGCGAATATCAATCCTACGCGCTCTTCAATGGCCTAAATTACCGCCCGCGCCCCGATTTCCAAAGCTACTCGACTTATAATTCATCCCTGATGAAGGTGAACGAAAATCTATACAATTCCCCGGCGGCGCCGGAATTTGTATTATTTAATCTTGAAGCGATTGATGCCCGTTTTCCTCCGTTGGAAGACGCGTATGTCCTGCGCGATTTGCTCATCAACTACGCGCCGATCGAATGCGAAGGCCGCTTCCTGCTGCTCAAGCGCAGCCAATCCAACACTCCTGAAATGTCGTTGCTCAAGGAAGGCACCGGCCACATCGGCGAAGCCATTAGTCTGAGCGAGTACAGCAACACCGATCTCTGGATGGAGATCTCGATGCAGCCAACCTTGCGCGGCCGTCTGCGGAAACTCTTCTTTAAACCGTCGGAAATTTATTTGAGCGTCTGGGGAAGTCAGCCCGCGTCGCAACCAGCCACATTTCGCGCGCCCGCGCCCATGCTTGCCGCCGGCTTCCTCGCAAGTCCATTTTTGCTCCGCGATTCCGACGTGGTGGATTTATACACGGGTGAAAACATTCACCGTCCCGGAGCCTTCGCGATCGAGGTGGAAAGGCGCGCCGAAAATTTCTGGCGCGAAGATTTCGATTATAAAATTTATCAAATCAAATCCAAACTCGGGCGCAGCGTTCCGGCAGAAATGGCCCGGTTGAAATTGCCGGGCTTTCAAATGATGCCGCAAATTGTATCTCCCGCCGGTCCGCCTGGCATCGCCGCCGTCGGCGGCAGCCCTGCGCTTTTGCTGCGCCCCGGTGGCTACATGGTTTTTAAGGTTCCCCAGGACGCACGAACTATTACGGGAAATTTCGGATTTGCCGAGCCTGCCTACGTGCAAGGCTCGACCGAGGGTGCCGAGTTTCGGGTTGAAGAAGTTACTAGGGATGGCGCCTCCCATCTACTCTATAGTCAATTCCTTTCACCACGAATCCGCGCGGAAGACCGCGGCCTGAAACATTTCTCTGTTCCTCTCCCGGCTCAGAACGATGAAACAATTGTGTTCCGTTCCATTTCTGCTACCAATTCCAATCCCCAATGGGACCTGACCTGCTGGTCAGAAATCAGATTCGAAACGAACCAGCCTCCGACCGGAACCCAACCATGACCTTTCGCCCTTCACTCAGGCCGCACCGCGCCAAACTAAACGATAATGTTTCATACGGTTCTTAGCGCGTAGTGAAGCGGAACTTGGATTGGGGGCGAAGTGATCCGAGAATATGAGCGCTCGCGGAACGCTCATCTTCCCAATGAGAAGTTCATTTTAAATTTTTGTTTTTGGCGCGGGATTCACGGGCCATGCGGGATTTGAATTTTAAGATGGCGGATTGAAGTTTGAGGTCGGAGGTGGCGAGTATTTTCACCGCGAGAAGACCGGCGTTGCGGCCGTTGCCGATGGCAACGGTGGCGACGGGAACTCCGGCAGGCATTTGCACAATGGAGAGAAGTGAGTCGAGACCTTTTAATGCCTTGCTTTCGATGGGCACGCCGATGACGGGCAGGGGGGTGTGACTCGCGACCATTCCTGGCAGATGCGCTGCACCACCGGCTCCGGCGATGATGACCCGCAGGCCGCGCTTGTGCGCGGTGCGGGCATAGCGGGCCATGTCGTCGGGCGTGCGATGGGCGGAGACGACGCGGGTTTCGTGGGGCACGCCGAATTCGGCGCAGGCATCGGCGGCGGCCTTGAGCGTGGGCCAATCGGAATCGCTGCCCATGATGATGCCGACGAGTGGTGCGGATTTTTTCAAGAATTGTCTCCGAAGCGGATGAAACCCGCGGCGCGTTGAGCGGTGGCGAGGGCTTCATCCATGGTTTGGCCGAGCGCGGTTAAATGCCCCATCTTGCGGCCGGGTGCGCTAAGCGATTTGCCGTAAATGTGCGGATGCGCGCCAGGCACGGCGAGCGCGTCAGCCAAGCCGTGCGGCGCACCAGAGCCTTTCGATGCGCCAAGAAGATTGACCATCACGGCAGCGGGCGCGCGCATGGCGGTCGAGCCCAGCGGCCAGCCGAGCACGGCGCGAATGTGATTTTCAAACTGCGAACAAACGCACGCCTCAATGGTGTAATGGCCGGAGTTATGAACGCGCGGCGCGAGTTCGTTGATCAAAATTTCGCCGGACATCTTGAAAAACATTTCGACGCCCATCGTTCCCACTGTGCCGACGGCTTCGACCGCGCGGCGCGCGAGGTTACCGGCGCGCGTGACGAGTTCAGCGGGAATTTGCGCAGGGGCTTTGACGACGTGGCAGATATGATTGCGCTGGATGGTCTCGACCACCGGGTAGCAGGCGATTTCTCCGTTGCGGCCGCGCGTTATCATCTGGGCAAGCTCGCGCTCAAACGGACAAAACTGTTCGACGAAAAGGGCGTTCTTATCTCCGCCGAGTTGTGACCAGGCGGAATCAAGATCGGCGGGCGAATGCAGCGTGAAATTTCCTTTGCCATCGTAACCGTTGCGGCGTTTTTTCAGAAGCAACGGCCAGCCTAATTTTTGCGCGGCAGCGAGCACGGCGGCTTTGTCATCGGCGGGGAGAAATGCGGGGACCGGCAAACCGGCATCGGCGAGGGCTTGTTTTTGCAGGAGCTTGTCCTGCACGAGCCGGATGGTGCGCGACGTGGGATAAAGCGGATGACCAAACTGTTCGAGGGCCGCTAGGCTATCAGCATCCACGAATTCATTTTCGAGCGTGACGACATCCACGAGCGAGCCAAGGACGAGCAGAGAATCGGGATTGTCCCAATCGCCGATGACCGTCTCGGCAGCGAGATTTGCGGCGGGGCTATGATCGTTGCGTTCGAGGATGACGATGTCGCAGCCGAATTGCGTGGCGGATTGCGCCAGCATCTTCGCGAGTTGGCCGCCGCCGATGATGCCAAGCGTGGACGCGGCTTTGGGTCGCCGCGCCGGGAGGCGGTCAAGGACAGGTTGAGGCATTGCAATCTCGCGCATGTGATTCAGCAAAAATATTCCGCGTCAGGCGGACGAAGATTTGCGGGAAAAGGCGGAAGTTTCAAGGTTTGAGTTCGTCGGGAGAAAACTTTCAGCCACGGATTGAACACGGAAAAAACACCGATTGGAAATTAAACAGGATCGCTCCAATAGTTTTGCGGGTGAGGAGAAGATTTGACAATCGGCGCGACGGGTCAAGACTAGCTGAGACATGACGACGGCGAATAAAGTCACGATCGTGCGGATTCTGCTGGTGCCCGTGTTTATCGTGCAGGTGCTCTATTATTTTAAAAATGGCGATGAGGTGCATCGCTTTGCCGGGCTATTGTGCTTTGCGATTGCGGCGGTCCTTGACGGGGTGGATGGCTATATCGCGCGGCGCTACAATCAACGAAGTGAGTTGGGCGCGATCCTCGATCCGCTGGGCGACAAATTGCTTTTGGTATCGGGGGTGGTGTTGCTGAGTTTGCGGAGTTGCACCCTGACGCGGGTTCCGCTTTGGGTCACGGGAACGATCATCAGCCGCGATGTGGTGCTGGTGGCGGGAATGGTGTTGATCCAGATGATTTGCGGGAAGGTGATTGTGCGCCCGCGAATGGTGGGCAAGATCGCGACGGTCTTGCAAATGGTGATGGTGTTATGGCGGCTGTTGAAATGGAATGATCGCTGGTCGGAATATTTGGCGGCCGCGGCGGCGATTCTGACGGGCGTATCGGGATTATTATATGTGTGGGACGGAATGCGGCAGTTGAGCGCGAGTCCGAGAAGTCTGCCATCGCCGGAGCAGGGCAAGAAATAATTTTCAGCCACGGATGAAACACGGATTAAACACGAATGGGAAAAGATTGATGTTAAGGAGTTGATGGAACAAAATAATTTATATGGCAAATGAACCGGTTTTGAAATTGAAAGAAGGGGACAAAGCTCCGGCGTTTTCGGCGGCGACGAATGGCGGCGGAAAAATTTCGCTGGCGGATTTTAAAGGGCAGAACGTCATTTTATACTTCTACCCCAAGGACGATACGCCCGGTTGCACAAAGGAAGCCTGCGCGTTTCGAGATAACTGGGATGATTTCAAGAAGAAGGGCGCGGTGGTTTTCGGCGTGAGCACGGACCCGGTGAAGTCGCACGATAAATTTGTGAAGAAGTTTGAATTGCCCTTCACGCTGGTATCCGACGAGGACAAGAAAATCGTGGATGCCTATGGCGTGTGGGGGCCGAAGACTTTCATGGGCAGGAAATATAACGGGACGTATCGTGTCACATTTTTGATCGGGCCGGATGGAAAAATAAAAAAAATTTGGCCCGCGGTGAAACCGACGGAGCATGTGGCGGAAGTGTTGGCGGAGCTTTGATCAAAGAATTTCAAGTTTGGAGTTTGAAAATGCGGCGTGTGAACGCGGTTGGTGAAGCGATTTCCGCTACTCGCGGTTTGACACTCCTTTGCCTGGCAATTATAACTGCGGCTCGAAGTGGTCAAGTTAACCAAATAACAAAATAATATTATGGCATTATCTGTGGGGACAAAGGCTCCCGATTTTTCTTTGAAATCCAAGACAGCGACCGGGCTGGTGGATGTGAAACTCTCGAACAATTTTGGCACCAAAAACACGGTGTTGCTGTTTTTCCCGGCGGCGTTCACGGGTGTTTGCACGACAGAGTTGTGCGACATCACCGCGGGTCTGAGTCAATACACGGGGCTGAACGCAAACGTCATCGGCATCAGTGTGGATACTCCGTTTGCGCAGGAAGCGTGGGCGCAGAAGGAAAAAATCGGCATCACCCTGGTGAGCGATCTAAACAAATCCGTGACGAAAGAATATGATGTGCTGTTCCCGATGCTCGCGGGCGTGGGTGATACAGCAGCGCGCGCGGCGTTCGTGATTGATAAAAACGGCGTCATCCAATACAGCGAAAAAACCGCGACGCCAAAAGATTTGCCAAATTTCAATGCGGTGAAGGAAACATTGGCGAAGTTGAATTAACGCGGTTAGGTTTTTCAGAAGCGGACGGAGGGCGACTTCCGTCCGCTTTTTCGTAATCAGGGAAGGTTTTGTACGCGCGGGCGCATCGCCTTGCTTGACAGGGGGGCGGGCAAACCGCATTTTTCTTGGCGACAATTCGCAGGCCCTGACATGGACCGGATAATTATATGACTAAATTGCATAATTTGTTTAATTCGTTGCAACAATTTGATTTGGGCAATGGGCAGCAGGGATTTTTTTACTCGCTCCCGGCGCTGGAAAAAGCGGGCGTGGGCGCGATTTCCAAATTGCCGGTGTCCATCCGCATCGTGCTCGAAGCGGTGTTGCGAAATTGCGATGGCAAAAAAGTCGCCGAGAAAAATATTAAGGAACTGGCGCAATGGCAGGCCAAAGGCGCGCGCACTGAGGAAATTCCGTTCATCGTGGCGCGAATTGTTTTGCAGGACTTTACGGGCGTGCCGCTCTTGGTGGATCTCGCGGCGATGCGTTCGGCGGTGGAGCGCATGGGCAAAAATCCAAAAATCATCGAGCCGCTGGTGCCCGTGGATTTGGTCGTGGATCATTCGGTGCAGGTGGATTTCGCGGGCACGGCGGATTCCTTGCAACGGAATTTGGACATCGAGTTTCAACGCAACCGCGAGCGTTATCAATTTTTGAAATGGGGCATGCAGGCGTTTGAGACGTTCAAGGTGGTGCCGCCGGGAATCGGCATTGTGCATCAAGTGAACCTCGAATATCTCGCGCAGGGAGTATTGTCGTCGAAGGATCGCGTTTATTATCCCGACACGCTCGTCGGCACGGATTCGCACACGACGATGATCAATGGCATCGGCATCGTTGGTTGGGGCGTGGGCGGCATCGAAGCGGAAGCGGGCATGCTGGGGCAGCCGGTTTATTTTCTGACGCCGGATGTGGTGGGCGTGCATCTGACCGGGGCGTTGCGTGATGGCGTGACGGCGACCGACCTCGCGCTGACGGTGACGCAACTTTTGCGCAAGGCAAAAGTCGTCGGAAAATTTGTGGAATTTTATGGTCCCGGCGCGGCAGCATTGCCAGTAGTGGATCGCGCGACGATTGCGAACATGGCGCCGGAGTATGGCGCGACGATGGGCTTTTTCCCGATTGACGGCGAGTGCGTGAATTATTTGCGCGCGACCGGCCGCACGGAACTCCAGTGCAAGATGTACGAAAATTATTATCGCGCGCAGGGATTGTTCGGCATCCCGAAAAAGGGCGACATCGAATATTCGACGGACGTGGAACTTGATCTTTCGGCCGTCGTGCCAAGCGTCGCGGGGCCGAAGCGTCCGCAAGACCGCATCGAATTGCCGAAGATGAAGCAGGAATTTCTCGGCGCGTTTTCCAAGCCGGTCGCGGAAAATGGATTTGGAAAAAAGCCGGATGATTTGAAGTTGCGCGTGACGGTGGATACCGGCGCACCCATCGGCGAGAAAATTGATCACACCTACGGATTGGATACGGCGCAACTTTCCAAGAGCGAATCGGAGATGCGCGACCAGCATCCCGCGCCGGACCCGGCGGAGAGCTTGCCGGCATCGGCCTTTCCGAAAGTGGAGGCGCATATCGGGCACGGCAGCGTATTGATCGCGGCGATCACGAGTTGCACAAATACGTCGAATCCAAGCGTGATGCTCGCAGCGGGTTTGCTCGCGAAGAAGGCGGTCGAGCGCGGGTTGCAACCGAACCCGGCGGTGAAGTCCTCGCTCGCGCCGGGCTCGCGCGTGGTGACGGATTATTTGAACAAGACCGGCTTGCAACCGTATCTCGACCAGCTCGGATTTAATCTGGTTGGTTATGGCTGCACGACGTGTATTGGAAATTCCGGACCCCTGGCTGCGCCGATTGAAGAAGCAATTATCAAAAATGATTTGGTGGCGGCTTCCGTGCTTTCCGGCAATCGCAATTTTGAGGCGCGCGTGCATCAAAACATCAAGGCAAACTTTTTGATGTCGCCGCCGCTGGTGGTGGCGTTCGCCTTGGCGGGCCGTGTGGACATTGACTTGAATAGCGAGCCGATTGGCAAAGGCAAAGATGGAAAGGAAGTTTTTCTCAAGGACATCTGGCCGTCGCTGAAGGAAATTCGCGATGAAATGCAGGCGGCGTTGAAGCCGGAAGTATTCCAGAAATTGTATCGCGATTTCGCGGGACAAAATCCCAAGTGGAACGAGATTCCGTCAAGCACGGGAAATGTTTACGAGTGGGACACCAAGAGCACTTACATCCAGGAGCCGCCGTTTTTCACGAACTTCAGTTTGCAGCCCGGCGAGATTCACGAGATCAAGGGCGCTAAGGCATTGGGAATTTTTGGCGACAGCGTGACGACGGATCACATTTCGCCAGCCGGCAGCATCAAAAAAACTTCGCCCGCTGGAAAGTATTTGCTGGAGAACGGCGTGGATTACGCGGACTTCAACAGCTACGGATCGCGCCGCGGCAATGACCGCGTCATGACTCGCGGGACGTTCGCGAATGTGCGAATTAAAAACCTCATGGTGCCGGGCGTGGAAGGCGGCGTGACCAAGGCGCCGGCGACGGGCGAGGTCATCAGCATTTTTGACGCGGCGATGAAATACGCGGCGAACCATGTGCCGTTGATCGTGCTGGCCGGGCAGGAATACGGCACAGGCAGTTCGCGCGATTGGGCGGCGAAGGGGACGAATCTGCTCGGCGTGAAAGTGGTCATCGCGCAGAGCTTCGAGCGCATCCATCGGTCGAACCTCGTGGGCATGGGGGTATTGCCATTGCAATTCAAGGAAGGCACGACCGCGCAGACATTGAAGCTGGACGGCACGGAAACTTACGACGTGCTCGGGCTCGACGCGCATTTGAAGCCGCAACAGGACCTCACTGTGCGCATCACGCGCGCGGATGGTAAAGTGGAAAATATCGTGGCGCGCTGCCGGATTGATACGCCGATTGAGATTGATTACTACCAGCACGGTGGAATTTTGCCCTATGTGCTGAGGCAGTTGGTGGCCTAGTAATTTTCGATTTTCGATTTCGACTCGCGCGCAGTTTTGATGCGCGGGATGACTTGAAAATATATGAGCCAAGCCATCCAAATTGCGGAGCGGGTCATTGCGAAGTCGAATCGAGAGCGTCCGGCGGATGGAGTGTTGCGCACGGAGTTAAAAAGCGCGCGAGGGATTTCGCGAAATGACGGTGCAGCGGCGAGTGAGGCGGTGTTTGCGTATTATCGCTGGCTTGGCTGGCTCAATCCGAACGCCAAGGTGTCGGAACAAATTGTGGAGGCGGTCGAACGCGACCGCGATTTTCAAAAAAAGTCTGATGAGATTTCCGCGCCCGAATTGCAACGCGCGATTCCCGGTTGGGTGAAGGCCGAGGTAAAATATTCCCCGGAATGGCTGCGCGCTTTGCAGTTGCATCCGAAACTTTGGCTGCGCGCGAAATTAGGAACCGGCCGCGCGCTCGCAGAAAAATTGGGCGAATGCTGGATCGGCGGCGAGAGATTTCCAACCGACGCGATCAGTTACGAGGGCAGGGAGGACTTGTTTCGCACGGCGGAATTTTATGCAGGCGAATTCGAATTGCAGGACATCAGTTCGCAAGCCGTCGGGCTTGTGTGCAATCCGCAGCCAAACGAAACATGGTGGGACGCCTGCGCGGGCGAGGGCGGCAAAGCGCTGCATCTTTGTGATTTAATGCGGGGCAAGGGACTGCTTTGGGCAAGCGATCGCGCGGACTGGCGCTTGAAGAAATTGAAACGCCGCGCGGCGCGGGCGAAGGCTTTTAATTATCGAGCGGCGTTGTGGGACGGCGGCGCAAAACTGCCGACGAAAACGAAATTCGACGGAATTTTGGTGGACGCACCGTGCAGCGGACTGGGAACGTGGCAGCGAAATCCACAAGCGCGCTGGACGACGACACTCAAGGACGTGCACGAGTTGAGTGCATTGCAGGAACAGTTGGTGGCTAACGCGATCGCAGCGTTGAAGCCAGGCGGACGTTTGATTTATTCCGTCTGCACGCTGACGGAATCGGAGACTACGCGCGTGGCAGATGCGATCATGAAACGCTTTGCGGAATTGAAACCGTTAAATTTTTTAAATCCACTCACGCCTGACGAACCAGCGGCGGAGCGTTTATGGCTTTGGCCGCAGACCATCCAGGGCAACGGCATGTTTATTTGCGGCTGGGAAAAGACGCGTGTCTAATTTGAACGATAGTAATCGTCTGGATTTAGGACAGTGCTGTCGTCGAAGCGTTTGTTCGGGCCGGCGGACCGGACGAGGATGCCTTCACCGGCAAAATAGATGCGCAACGGCGTGCCCCACGGGTCAACGAACTGGCCCTTGGAATCGAGATCCTGCTTGCGGCCAACGAGGATGATCAGGTTTTTGGAGTTGTTGCCCATGAGCGCCTTGGCGACCTCGGCGTTGTTGCCGACGGGATAGGAACCGACGCGTTCCTTGTATTGTTGCAAGGCGAAAAAGAGGTTGTCCACGTCTTCGTTAAACTGCGCGGTCCGGGCGTTCACGCGCCAGGTGCTCCAGGACTGAAAGGCCCAGCCGCCCCCGGCTAAAATGCAAAGAATGGCGACTACTGCGATTGCTTTTTTCATACGGAAACAAAATCAGCATGCGTGATGCCAAGAATCACTGGCTCCGCTGTGCGCCGTTTACGTAAGTCGTCCAGGCATTCGTTTCAACGTATAGCTCGAAAAAAGTTTGCGGCCGTAATTCAAAAAGGCCGGCCATGATATGCGTTTTTTTCTGGTCGAGATTGGCTTGAAAAGCCGTGGAGACGATCATGGCATCGGAATAGGGATCAGCGGGAACGCGCGGCCAGAAACCGACTTGCTTGAATTGCCGCAAATACCAGGGGAGGGGCCAGTATTCGCTGTCGGGCGCCATGACTTTGATCACAAAGGAATTTTTTTGCGCATCGGTCGGTGCCAGTTTATCAAGCCGCTCGACAAGGTTGAGAATGTCGTCCGAAGTTTGCGCGTAGATATAAGGATTATGGATGTTCGACGCGTAGGGCACGCTCACTTGCCACGCTTGATACGCGAGTTGCACGGTCAACGCGAGCAGGACGCAACTCACGGGAATTTTCCAAATGAATTGTGAGCCGAGATTGATCAGCGCCATCGCGCCAACGCCCGCGAGCAGAATCATCCCCTGCCAAAAACTGAGCAGACACCACGGCGTCTTGTAGCTGATGGCACTGTAAATCGCCGTGAGGATAATAGTGTAAAGCGCGATGAAGCGAATGAACTTGCGATTGCCTTCGAGACGGCTTTTGGGATTGAAAGCCGCGATGATGCCGACGATGGCCAAAATCAAAACGAGCGCTTCACTCCAAACCGGACCTCTGCCCGAATGAAAATAAATGAGCCGCGACAAATAATAATCCCACGGATGAAGATGCGGCGACGCGCCTTCGACGCGATGCAGCCAGGGAAAATAAGTGAGCACGGCATCAAGCGGGCCACGAGCGTTGGTGAAGAAAGAAGTAAATAGAACAATCACCGTGATGAACCACGCGGCAATGGCGGCGATAAGGTGCTGGCGATTGAGTGAAAACACATTTGCAGTTTCGTTGGGGTCGCGATTGCAAAGTTTATTTAGAAAAATGGCGGCGACCGCGGCGGCGATTGAGAGCACAAAAGTTTCCTTGGTCGCTTGCATTAAGCCGATTGACACACCGGCAAGCACGGCCCAACCGGGTTTTCGATTGCGCGTATAACGCCATCCCGCCGCGATGGTGAGAAATGTAAAAGCCACCAGCAACATTTCGTGGATAAAATAGCGGCTGTAGAAAACCATCGCGGGCGATACCGCAATCAATATTGCCGCGCAGACGATCGCGCCGCGGCCTAGCGCATCGGATATAAGAGGCAGAAACAAGATTAATCCCACGCCGAAAATAACTGTGATAAGGCGCAGTTGAATCTCGTCGAAGTGAGCGAATTGCACGGGCCCGATGAGTTTCATCCACGCGAACGTAAGATAGATCAGCGTGGGGCCGTGATATTCCTGCGGGTCGTATTTATAAGAGCCTTGTTCCCAGAGCGTGCGAAGTTTGATGGCATTGACCGCCTCGTCGTTGTGCATCGGGCGGATGTCGAGCTGGGGACATCGCAACGCAAGCGCAGCCGCGAGGGCGAGCAGCAGGCCAAAAATCAGCGCCCGGCTCATTTCATCGGCCGCCCGTAAATTTCCACTTCGGTGTATTCGTTGAAGGAGCCGTCCGTGCTGCCCTTGGTATAGAGGCGGACATAACGCGCATTCTCACCTTTTGCGTTAATGGTTTTGCCTTCAAACGATTCAAAATATTCGTGGTCCGTGCCCGCGCCGCGACCATCGGCGTTGGCCGCGTCATTGTTGAATATCGTGCGGACATTTTTGGTGAAGCCGGCATCGTCCGCGAGTTGCACCACCACGCCGTGATAAACTTTCGGTGTGTCATACGCGTGCCAGATGACCAGCGCGAAAATCTGTTGCGGGCTGCCAAAATCAAATTGGATATATTGCACTCCTTTGCGCAACAGGACGAGATTGGCGTCGTCGGCTTCCTTGATGCCATCGGTGATTTTGCGCAACGCATCCGGTTTGGCGTTGGCATCGCTCGTCGTGATTTGCGCGGACGGCGCAATGTTTACAGCGTCTTTCGGAATCCTCAGCGGCGGCTTGGATTTATCCACCGAGGGTTCAATGATCGAACCAGGGGGTATATCCTTGGGGGTGCCGACGAAGGCCGCGGCGGGCAATTTGGGCTTGAGCGGCACGAGTTCATTCGAATCATCGGCCAATAAATTCACTGCTCCAAGCAAACTAGCAACGAACAAAATGGCAGCCGTAAATGCGGCGCGGCCTCTGCTTCGATGGCAAATTTCAGAGAAACTTTTGGTCATTGATTAATCATTAACGCAACCTCGCGCGGTGACAAGCCGTCTTTGCTACCGCGAAAATGATTGTTTGTTGGAATCAAAACCACCCGTTATGTAATGGGCATGGAACTGCCGCCCTTGATGCCCGGAACGCTTTACCTGGTCGCGACGCCGATTGGGAATCTCGAAGACATGACGTTGCGCGCGCTGCGGACGTTGAAGGAGTGCGATGTCATCGCGGCGGAGGACACGCGCCGCACCGGGCAACTGCTCAAACACTTCGGCATCACCAAGCCGATGATCAGTTATTTTCAATTCAACGAAGCGCGGCGCAGCGAGGAAATTTTGGAGCGATTGCAGCGGGGCGAAAAAGTTGCGTTGGTGACCGATGCCGGCAGCCCAGGCATCAGCGATCCCGGCGAACGCGTCGTGCGCGCGGCGCGGGCGGCGGGCTTGCGCGTGGAATCGGTGCCGGGACCCTGCGCGCTGGTGGCGGCGTTGACTGCGAGCGGATTGGCGACCGACGAATTTCATTTCATCGGTTTTCTGCCGCACAAGTCCGGCCAGCGGCGAAAGCAGCTTGAGGCGTTGAAGGCGTTCGCCGGCACGTTGATCTTGTATGAGTCGCCTTATCGGATTGAAAAATTGCTCGGCGAGTTACTCGAAGTCCTGCCGGAGCGGCGGGTTGTGCTGGCCCGGGAGCTTACAAAAAAATTCGAGGAGTATCTCAGCGGCACACCCACGGAACTGGCCGAGGTGCTCAAAAAACGGTCTTTAAAGGGCGAGTTTGTAGTATTAATCAGTGGCGAAACGGATTACGCCGATAAGCCAAATACTGATGTCACCTAAAACCATCGCATTTTTTACTTGTGTCCAGCGAAAAAATGTCATTACTTTAGTGGCCGTCCGAGAGCAGTGGCTTAGTGATCCGGAAATTGTCAGATGAAAGCTTAGCGCTATGACGATTTGAGACCTAACAACGGGAACGTTCACCAATGCACGACTTCGCGGATAAACAACGAAAGTATCAAGCTAATGGCGACCAAATTATTCGTCGGGAACCTTCCCTTCAGTGTCACCGAAAATGATCTGCAAGATTATTTTGCGACGGCCGGCACAGTTATCGCAGTAAACATCATGCAAGATCGCGCCACCGGACGTTCGCGCGGCTTTGCCTTTGTCGAGATGGGGTCTCAAGCGGAAGCCGATTCGGCTATCCAGCAGTTTCATCAAAAGGAATTTCAAGGTCGTCCCTTGACCGTCAACGAGGCGCGTCCTCGTGAAGAACGTCCTCCCGGCGGCGGTGGCGGCGGATACGGTGGCGGCCGTGGCGGTGGCGGCGGCGGTGGAGATCGCCGTGGCGGCGGTGGTGGCGGTGGCGGCTATCGCGATCGTCGCTAAGTTCACCTGAACTTTTCAAAAAACCATCGTTCGAAGGAACGGTGGTTTTTTTATTTTTAGAGTCTGCCGAAAAAAAGGCTCTACTCGACGAATTTGCCAGGATTCAAAATTCCGTGCGGGTCGAGCGCGCGCTTGACGTCGCGATGAAGTTTCCGCACTTCGGGCGAGACAGCCAGCGACCACCACGGTTTTTTCGCGAGGCCGATTCCGTGTTCGCCGGTGATGACGCCGTTCCACGCGAGCACCTGTTTAAAGAGATCGTCCAACGCCGCTTGCGAACGCTCGAAGGCATTCGGCTGCGTCATGTCCACCATCACGTTCGTATGGATATTGCCATCGCCGGCATGCCCGAAACAGGCGAGCCGCAAACCGTGTTTCTTTTGCAGGCGAATCGCGAAACGAAACAAATCTTCGAGACGGCTGCGCGGGACGACGATATCCTGGTTTAATTTCGTGAGGCCAGTATCGCGCAGGGCATAGGAAAATTCACGGCGCAATTTCCAGATCGCCTCGCATTCGACCTCGCCAAAACCCGTCTCGATGAAAAGAGGATTTTGCGCGCGCACGATTTTTTGGACGGATTTAAGTTCATTGCGCACGGAAAATTCCTGGCCGTCGAGTTCAACGATAAGATGGGCATTGCAACCGCTGAGGCGTTTGCTTTTGGTGCGCTCGCGGGCGGCGGCGAGAGTGAAGGCGTCCGCAACTTCCAGCGCGCAGGGCAAAAATCCGGCGGCAAGAATCGCGCGCAACGTGCCGATGGCTTCCTTCATCGCGGCGAATCCGACGGCGAGACACGCGCGATAAGGCGGCAGAGGCAAAAGCTTCAAGGTCGCTTCGGTCACGACGCCGAGCATGCCTTCGGAGCCGACGAACATTCTGGTGAGGTCGAAACCCGTTTTGTTTTTGTGCGTGCGCCCACCGACTTTGGCAATCGCGCCGTCGGCAGTAACCACTTCCAGGCCGAGAACATAATCGCGCGTGACTCCGTATTTCAAACAGCGCGGTCCGCCGGCATTGGTGGCGATGTTTCCGCCAATGGAACAATCCGCGCGGCTCGCGGGATCGGGTGGATAAAATAATCCCTGCCGTTCGACGCTCTCCTGAAGTTGCTGCGTGATTACGCCGGGTTGCACCACGGCGACGAAATCATGCGCGTTGATTTCCTTGATGCGATTCATGCGCATCAGCGAAAGCGAGATGCCGCCCTCGACCGGGACGCAGCCACCGACGTAACCAAAACCCGCGCCGCGCGGAGTCACGGGGATGCGATGCTCATTGGCGAAGCGCAATATTCTGGCAACCGATTCAGTGTTGCGTGGCAGCGCGACGGCATCCGGCACATTCGCGGCGAACCATTTGTCACCGGCGGATTTTTCGCGGGCGGATTTTTCCAAACTGACTTCGCCGGGGAGAAGCCGTTTTAGTTTGGCGAGAGCTTTCAGGCTGCGCGCGTTCATTCTGATGGCGCGGGGCCGGGATCGGCAAGAAATTCGCGGGCAGCCTTGGCCTCGTCTTCGGGCACTTGCACCAAAATGCCGCCCACGCTGACGGAATAACCCATGGTGCTGAGCGCGCTTAATCCATTGGTGATGACGGGATGAAATTCAGCCGCGTCGAGCCGTGAATTAACCAGATCGGCATCTATCGGACTAAAAGCAGTAAAGACCGTAACCAGTTGCATGGCTCAACATCGCCTGACTAGCCAAGGACTTCAAGCCGTAACCGGTGGCGTCGCCGGTTTGGCTTCCGCAAATACAATCACGCCCGCGCCGGTTTGCAAAAGGCTTTGCACCTGCACGTGGACTTCCTGGCCGATCAGACTCTGGCCCTGGTTGACCACCACCATCGTTCCGTCGTTCAAGTAACCGACGCCCTGGCCTTTGTCTTTGCCTTCGCGCACCAGTTTGATGTGCAACATTTCGCCGGGGATGAGAACTGTTTTGAAAGACTTGGCGACTTCGTGGATGTTGACGTGCTTGACGGATTGCAACTCGGCGATCTTGCCGAGGTTGTAATCGTTGGTGAATAATTTCGCGTTCAGATTGCGCGCGAGTCGGACCAGCTTGGCGTCCACTTCCTTTTCCTCGGGAAAATCGCCGTCGTGAATTTTCACTTCCGCGACGGTATTGCGTTGAAGACGATTGAGCATGTCGAGACCGCGGCGGCCGCGGGCGCGGCGGATGGGATCGCTCGAATCGCCAATCTGTTGAAGCTCCTTCAACACAAAACGCGGCACGACTACGAGCCCTTCGATCAATTTCGCCTCGATGAGATCGGCGATGCGACCGTCAATGATCACGCTGGTGTCCAGCAATAGGAGATTGTCGGGCTTATTTTGCGGCGCGAAGCGGACGTAAGGAATGATGAGCGAAAAATCCTCCTTGTTGCTGCGCATGGCGAGCACGATGCCAATGTAGCCAAAACCGAGAAACAACGAAAGGCGGATCAGCCAGCGGGTTTTGTCATCCACGTTTTCGAAGAGCGCGGAATGGTCTATGAGAAATGCGACGATGCTGCCCAGAAACAAACCGAAACTCGTCGCGGAAAATGCGCGCAGGGAAAATCCCTTGAGCATTTCGTCAATCGCGATCAACAGGCCGCCGAAACCGAATCCAAAAAGAAAACCAAAAAATTCTCCACCATGCCCGATGGTTTCGGGGCGGACCTGGCTGATGGCCATGCCGCCAAAGGAACAAAGGGTAAGGAAAAAAATCCGAATGTACCACAGCGACATAGTTTATTTATGGTTGCCGCGGCGGTGCCGGAGCAAACTTCAGTTGCTTGTCCTCATCGGCGGCCTTCGGATGATACCAGATGAAGTGCCATAATCCAAGACGATTCAGGTTGCCGGTGGTGACCGCGAGATTGCTGACGATAGACGACACATTATCCGCGACCTCCTGATTTTTTAATACCGTGCCGGCCAGCCCCTGGCCAGCCTGGACGCTGCCCAGAATGTTGGTCAACATATCCGTGGAAGTATTGATATTGCTCAGGGCCTGCGAGATTTGCGCCCGGTTCGTGTCCACGATACCGTGGATTTGGAGTGCCACATCGTTCAGGTGGTGGGAAAAAAGCACCAGATTGCTTACGGCCAGGTTGACCGGCTGGCCGTTGGTGCGGATGAGCTGGTTGATGTTGTCCACAGTGGTGAGGGCATCCACCGAAACCTGTTTCAATGTGCCGACAGTGAAGGAAAGGTTGGTCAGCGTGGTTTCATTGAGCACGAGACGGCGCACGTCGCTGATGGCGCCGTCCAATTTTTTCGCGGTTTCGTCCATGCGTTTGATGAAACCATTCGCGGACTTGGCGGCTTCCTGGAGGTTGAACGGCGCTTCGACGTAAACGGTGGAACCATTGGTCAGCGGTTTGCCCTGGCTCAACTCGGGATACACTGCGACATATTGATCGCCCAAAAATCCGGCCGACTCGACGGCGAAACGGGCGTCGTCGCGAATGATATATTGGCCGTAAATCTTTACGTGAATGAGCACGTTCGTGCCCTGCGGCGAAAGCTCAGTCTTCATCACCGTGCCGACTTTCACGCCGGACATCAACACGGCGGCATCGGCGCGCAAGCCCGCGACATTTTCGGCGTCGAGCGTGATTTGGTAGGTCTTGCGGAAAAGGGTGTTGCCCTTGCTGAATTGCAGCAGCAAAGCCGCCAGCAAAACAAGGCACATCACGACGAAGGCCCCGACTTTTAACTCCAGACGCGATTGGCTCATAAATGATGCTCCTGAGGTTTGGAAATGCCGTTGACGAAATTATAAATGACCGGATCGGTCGAGCTGAATACTTGTTCTGGCGTTCCGCTGAAATAAATTTTTTTGTTGTAGAGCATGATGATTCTTTGGCCGACGCGCCGCGCGCTACGCATGTCGTGGGTTACGACCAGGCTGGTGATTTTCAATTGGTCGCGCACGCGCATGATCAAGTGATCAATGCTGTCGGACACGACCGGGTCAAGGCCCGTGGTCGGTTCGTCGTACAGAACGATTTGCGGTTCGTAAACGATCGCGCGGGCGAGGCCGACGCGCTTGCGCATGCCGCCGGACAATTCGGAAGGATTTTTGGTTTCCGTGCCGGAAAGTTCAACCATGTCGAGCGCCTCAGCGACTTTATTATTGATTTCGGCTTCGGTAAATTTTCGCTGGCGGCGCAACGCGAAGGCGACATTCTCCGCCACGGTCATCGAATCGAACAATGCCGCGCCTTGGAACAACATGCCGAATTTTTGGCGCACCCGGATGAGTTCGCGCTCGTTCATGCCGCGCATGTTTTCGTTGTCAATGAGCACATCGCCTTCGTCCGGCAGCAACAAGCCGACGATGTGTTTGAGCAAAACGCTTTTGCCGCCGCCGCTGCGTCCGATAATGACGACGGATTCGCCGCGCTCGACGCGCAAGCTGACGTCATCGAGAATCAGGTTTTTCCCGAAGCTTTTCCGCAGATGACGGACCTCAATCATAGAGATGGAACAACTGGTTCAGGGTCAGCGTCAGGAAAAAATTGGAGATGAGAATGGTGATGGACGCGTAAACGACGGCTTCGGTCGTGGCGCGACCTACGCCCTCGGCGCCTTCGCCACAGGACATGCCTTTGTAACAACCGATGATCGAGAGGATGCCACCGAAGATGAATGCCTTGATCACGCCGACGAGCACGTCAATCGCGCCGGTATATTTTACCATGTTGTTAAACAGAAATGCGGGGTCAATGCCGAGCAACACGACGCCCACGATGTAGCCGGACAGAATTCCCATCGCAATGGATTCCACGGTGAGCAGGGGCAGGGTGCTCAGCGAGGCGAGCAGGCGCGGCACGACGAGATAATCCACCGGATGCGTGGCGAGCGTGCGGAGGGCGTCAATTTGCTCGGTGACTTTCATCGTGCCAAGTTCGGCGGCCATCGAAGCGCCGACGCGCCCGGCGACCATCAACGCCGTCAGCACCGGACCGAGTTCGCTGCACATGGACACACTGACCACCGCGAGCGTGGCATTGTCCATCTTGACCTTGTGAAATTGGAAATAGGTTTGCGCGCAGAGAACCATGCCGGTGAACGCGCCGGTGACCAGCACGACCGATTGCGATTTCACGCCGATGAAGTAAAGTTGGTAGATGTAATCGCGCCACGACAGCTTGAACGTGAAGAGCGATTGCAATGATTCCTTGGCCAGCAGCGTGATCTTTCCCAGACCCTGCACCCATTCTGTCAGGACGGACTTGGCTAAAAAATTCATCACTGATGATTTAACAAATGGACATTCGAGTTGCTAGTACAATGAATATGTTGCGCTGCCTACAATACCCGGGCTTTTTCCGCGACGGCAGCGCGTCCCGGGAAATATCATGTCACCAAAACTTTGCGTCCGCAAATGTTGTCTTTATGTAAAAAAATATCGTCTTGCGACCTATTGAAATACTGCCTTTGAGGTTTTAGTTTGCATTGTGAATGCAAATTATCTTCTGCGGATTCGCGTTGCCTTGACGATATTTATTTTCGGGTTGCTGCTCAGCGGCGCAACGGCGTTTCCATTGGAAACGGAAGTGACCTGGCTGGCAAAACAAACGGCGGCTTATCCAGACTCCGCGCTCAACCATTGGTTCGTCACGGTGCGGGACGCGCTCGTGACTACAAACGGACATTACTCGTTTCTTGCGTATGGAACCGATTGGCTGGGATTCGCGCACATCGTTTTAGCGATTGCGTTCCTTGGGCCGTGGCGTGATCCAATTAAAAATATTTGGATGATCGAATTTGGAATGGTGGCGTGTGTGTTGGTGCTGCCGTTTGCGTTCATCGCAGGAGGCGTTCGCGGGATTCCGCTCGGTTGGCGGTTGGTGGATTGTTCGTTTGGGATTTTGGGGATTATTCCGCTGCTTTATTGCTGGTCGCAGATTAAGCGGATGAAACAATAAATAGACTTGCGGGAACGCTCGCCCTTCTTGAGCGGAAATGAAAAACGCCAACCGCGTTTGCGATTGGCGTTTAGCAACCTTCAACCAATATGGTTTAGCTCGAGAGCGCGCCGTGCGCGGACGTGTTCTGGATGAACACAAGTTTGTCGTTTTCCAAGGTGACCTGGATGGGATCGTTTTCGTGGAGATTGCCCTTGAGCAATTCCTCCGCCAGCGGATCTTCGAGGAAACGCTCGACCGCGCGGCGCATCGGACGCGCGCCATAATTCGGGTCGTAGCCCTTCTGCACGAGGAAGTCCATCGCCTTTTCATCCAGCGTGAGATGAATATTCTTGTGCTTCAGGCGCGTCGTGACCTTGCTGATCTCGAGGTCGAGAATCTGGATCAAGTCCGGTTTCGTAAGCGAGCGGAAGACAATAACATCATCCAAACGATTCAGGAATTCCGGCTTAAACGTGCGCTTGGCTTCATCCATGATTTTCTCGCGCATGCCTTCGTAGGTATGCTGATCGGAGATCGGCGAAAAGCCCATCGTGGATTGTTTCTTGATGGTTTCTGAACCGACGTTCGAAGTCATCAATATGATCGTGTTGCGGAAATTCACCACGCGGCCCACGCTGTCGGTCAACTTGCCTTCCTCCAAAATTTGGAGAAGCATGTTCCAGACGTCCGGATGCGCTTTTTCAATTTCGTCGAATAGCACAACCGAATAAGGCTTGCGGCGCACTTGTTCCGTCAACTGGCCGCCTTCTTCATAACCCACATATCCGGGCGGCGAACCGACGAGGCGCGACACATTGAATTTTTCCATGTATTCGCTCATGTCGAGTTGAATGAGCGATTTGGTATCGCCGAACATCTGTTCCGCGAGAGTTTTCGCGAGCAAGGTTTTGCCAACGCCGGTCGGCCCAAGCAACGCGAACGTGCCGATCGGGCGCTTCGGATCTTTCAAGTCCGCGCGAGCGCGGCGCAAGGCCTTGCACATCGCCACCACGGCTTCGTGCTGGCCGACGACGACCTTGGACATTTCCTGCTCGACCGCGAGCAACCGCTGGGCTTCGCCTTGTTCCATGCGCTTGAGCGGAATGCCGGTCCACTTGGCGACCACATGCAGAATATCTTCCTCGTCCACGCGAACACGTTTTTCTTCGCGGTTCGTGCGCCATGCGGTGAGGATGGCGTCGAGTTTTTCCTTCGCCTGCTTTTCTTTATCGCGCATGGACGCCGCGCCTTCAAAATCCTGTTCCTTGATGGCGCGTTCCTTCTTGACCTTGATGTCTTCGATCTCGACTTCCACGTCCTTCACTTCGGGCGGGCGAGTCATCGTGCCGATGCGTGCGCGCGAACCGGCTTCGTCCATCAAATCAATCGCCTTGTCCGGCAGGAAACGATCGGGGATATAACGGTCGGAAAGCTTGACCGCCGCCTCAATGGCTTTATCAGTGAATTCTGCCTTATGATGCTCTTCGTATTTGCCGCGAAGGCCCTTGAGAATAAGCACGGCTTCCTCGATGGAAGGCGCTTCGACTTTCACACTCTGGAAACGACGTTCGAGCGCGGCGTCTTTCTCGATATATTTGCGATATTCATTGAGCGTGGTCGCGCCGATGCATTGCATCTCGCCGCGGCTGAGCGCGGGCTTGATGATGTTCGAGGCGTCCATCGTGCCTTCGGCGGAACCCGCGCCGACGATGGTGTGCAACTCGTCAATGAACAAAATAATATTCTTCGCGCGGCGGATTTCGTCCATGACCGCTTTGATGCGCTCTTCGAACTGGCCGCGATATTTAGTGCCCGCCACCATCAACGCGAGGTCGAGAGTGATGACGCGTTTTTCGCGCAGCAATTCCGGCACGTTGCCTTGGGCGATTTCCTGCGCGAGACCTTCGACGATGGCGGTCTTGCCGACACCCGCTTCACCGAGCAGCACGGGATTATTTTTCGTGCGGCGGCAAAGGATTTGAATGACGCGCTCGATCTCGTTCTTGCGGCCGATGACCGGGTCCATTTCATTTTTGCGCGCAATCTCCGTGAGGTCGCGCCCAAAGGCTTTCAACGCCGGGGTTTTGACATCGCCTTTTTTCTCCGGCGGGGCAGGGCGTTCCGCGCCTTCGCCACCTTGCGGCGGAGTTTGTTCTTCTGAGGCGGAAAAATTCGGATCAAGTTCCTTGAGGATTTCCTGGCGCGTCTGTTCGATGTCAATGTCCAGATTCTTCAACACGCGTGCGGCCACGCCGTCGCCTTCACGCAGCAGGCCCAATAATATATGCTCCGTGCCGACGTAGGTGTGATTGAGCGCCTTGGCTTCCTTGGCGGCGAGTTGCAAAACCTTCTTCACGCGCGGCGTATAAGGAATATTGCCGATCATTTTTTGATCGGGACCGGTGCCGACTTGCTTCTCGACTTCCATGCGGACGGTTTCGAGATCGAGCCCGAGTTTTTGCAAGACGTTGACCGCGACGCCCTGTCCCAATTTGATCAGGCCGAGCAAAAGATGTTCGGTGCCAACGAAGTTATGGTTAAAGCGATCGGCCTCTTTGCGCGCCAGCGCGAGCACTTGTTGTGCGCGTGGCGTAAAATTATTCATTGATTCATCACTCATAATTCAAAATGCTACGGTTTTTCAGGTTTGTCCACTTTACCGCCTTCCATGCCCGCGCCGCGAGCGACTGGCCGGCTCACGCCGCGCAAATGTTCCCGCACCATATCCGCACGCAGCAAATCCCGTTCCTCAGCCGAAAGTTTCTCCGAATGCTGCTTCTGCAAATGCGCCGGCTGCGTCAATATAAATAACTCATCGGTCAAGGACCGGTCGCCGCCGGGGAACAAATCCAAGTCTATTCCCAGGCGCATGAATGACAACAGGTTCATCGTTTCTTTGGACGTAATCGTATGGGCGTTCGCGAGAATGCCGTAGGCGCGACCTATATGGTTGAAAAGCATTTTGGGCTTCTTTTCCAGGAGCATCGCACGCGAATTTTCTTCGTGCTCGATGATCTGGGAAAGCACTTTGTCGAGGCGTTCGACTATGGCAGTTTCGGTTTCGCCCAAGGTCATTTGGTTGGAAACCTGGAAAACATTGCCCAGTGCTTCAGTACCTTCGCCATACAAACCGCGCACGGCCAGGCCAAGTTTGTTCACGGATTGGATGATCGGGTTGATCTGTTCGTGGAGGACGAGTCCGGGCAGGTGCAACATCGCGCTTACGCGGATGCCGGTGCCGAGATTCGTCGGGCAAGCGGTGAGATACCCGATGTCCGAGCTATAGGCGTAATTCAATTTGCGCTCAAGCGCGGTATCCGCCTGATCAATCGCCAGCCACGCCTGCTTAAGTTGCAAACCGGGGCGAAGCGCTTGCATGCGCAAATGATCTTCCTCGTTGATCATCACGCAAAGGGATTCTTCGCGATTGAGAACAAGTCCGCTGCCGGCGCTTTTCGCGGCGTGCTCGCGGCTGATGAGATGGCGTTCGATGAGAATCTGTTTATCGAGCGCGGAAAGATTATCCATGGACTCCGAGAACGCGCCTTTCATTTCCGAAAGGCTTTCGACGGCGGGCCGGATGATGTCCATGAGGCGGACCTTCTCCGATTTTTTCGCCCAACCCGGAAACGCCCCGTCCCGGACATTGCGCGCGAGCCGCACCCGGCTCGACATCACGATCCGGTCGTGCGGGCCTTTGCGGCGCACGCTGTCAGCCGGCGGGATGAGGAAGTCATGAATGTTCATCAATCAAGTCGTCGCTAAATTGCCCAGCTTATTGGACATCTGTTTGATCTCGTCGCGCAACAAGGCGGCCTGCTCAAAATTTTCGTCGTCCACGGCCTTGGAAAGTTTTTTCTGCAACGTCTTCAAACGCTCGGTCAACTCGCGGCTCTGTTGAAGCGATTGCGGCACCTTGCCGACGTGGTGCGTGCCCTTGTGCATGGTCTTGAGCAACCCTTCGAGGCCCTCCGCGAAGGTCGCATAACATTCCGCGCAACCGAGGCGTCCGGCTTTTTTGAAATCCGCTTGCGTGAAACCGCACTTGGGACATTTCAAATCCGCGCCGCCGGAGGCCGCTTCCAATTCCTGCGAAGCGCCGAGGCCGAGCAAAAGATCGGCAAGCGAAAAGCCGGTGGGATCGTTGACGCCTTTTTGCTTGGCGCATTCTTCGCACAAATCTACCTTCTGCATCTTGTCGCCCTGAATCTGGGTCAGATGCACGGTGGCTTCTTTTTCTTTGCAAACACAACACAACATACGGTCAATTTTTATCGCTTAACAACTGCGCCAAATCTATTCCGGCGGGATTGTTCAATCCCTTTTTCCGGGCGCATTCTTCGCAGAAATCTTTCGCCCGCGCGGTGTCTCCCTGCACCTGGCTCAAGTGCACGGACGCTTCCTTCTCTTTACAGACGCAACACAGCATATCCTTGATATTTATATCGGCTCACCGGAGCTATTAGTCAAGGTGTGGTAGGCCTTAATCAGCTTTTGAGTCACGGGACCAGGCTTGCCGGTGCCGATGACGCGGCCATCAATTTTCACCACGGAAATCACTTCCGCACCGGTGCCGGTCAGGAAGCATTCTTCCGCATTGAACATATCGTAACGCGTCAGGTTCGGCTCGTTTACGGTCAAACCAGCTTCGACCGCGAGATCCATCACCGCTTTGCGGGTGATGCCGTAAAGCGCGCCTGCCGAAAGCGGCGGGGTGGACAAAGTATTGCCATTGAGGATGAAGATATTGTCGCCAGTGCATTCCGCGACGTAACCCTCGGCGTTGAGCATGATGGCTTCTTCGACGCCGCCATTGTTCGCCTCGATTTTCGCGAGGATGTTGTTGAGATAATTAAGCGACTTGATCGCCGGATTGAGCGCGCTGTGCAGGTTGCGCGTTGTGGCCACGGTGATGATGTCCAGTCCGCGTTTGTAGAACGATTCAGGATAAAGCTGGATTTTGTCCGCGATGATGATGACGGACGGATTTTTGCAGCGGTTGGGATTCAGTCCGAGCGTGCCCACGCCGCGTGTCACGACGAGGCGGATATAGCAATCACGCAATTTATTTCTGCGGCAGGTCTCGACGACGGCTTTCATCATCTCGGCATGCGAGAGAGGAATGGTGAGCAGCAGTGCCTTGGCCGAGCAAAAAAGCCGGTCAATGTGTTCTTTCAAACGAAAGACGCGGCCATTGTAAGCGCGAATTCCTTCAAAGATTCCATCGCCATAAAGCAAGCCGTGATCGAACACGGACACCTTGGCGTCCTTCTCTGCCACATATTTTCCGTCGAGATATATTTTCATGATTAAAACAAACTCAACCTACGTTAAACCCCCGCCAATGCGCAACAAATAAGGTCGCTTTATTTTCTTCGATATTCGAATCCGTGTTCCTCCGTGTTCCATCCGTGGCCAAAATTTCTTTCCCCCAGTGGCCGTCCGCAAGGATCTTCGTGGTAAAAAAATGCTTCTCACTATACACAACCGCAAATGTTTGCTAATCTCTCCGATATGGCACTCGACGACATCATATTGGAAGCGGAAGAAAAAATGCTCAAGACCGAGGAAGTAGTCCAGCACGAGTTCTCTGGCGTGCGCACCGGCAAGGCTTCGCCGGGGCTGGTCGAAAATATTTTGGTGGACGTTTACGGTTCGCAGATGCGCATCCGCGAACTCGCTGGCATCACCACGCCCGAGCCGCGCATGCTGCTCATCCAGCCGTGGGACGCCGGTTCAGTCAGCGCCATTGAGAAGGCGATTCAAAAAAGCAATCTGGGCCTCAATCCGATGACGGACAAAAAATTCATCCGCATCGTTTTGCCGGAATTGAGTCAGGAACGCCGTCAGGAATTTATCAAAATCGTAAAAAAAATGTCCGAGGATGGGCGCGTGGCCATCCGCCATGTCCGTCGCGATGCCCTCGAGCAACTAAAAAAAGATGGCAAAGCGGGTGGTGTGACTGAAGATCAAGTGGAAGCGGCGGACAAGGAAGTTCAAAAGCTGACGGATCAATATATCGCGAAAATTGACACGCATCTCGCCCACAAGGAAAAAGAAATTATGACGGTGTGAGTGAGCAAAAGCTCGTTCAATGCGTGGCGCCGTTGGTGGTCGTTTGATCGAAGCGAATGACCGTTTCGCCGGGCTTGGCGTAGCCGAGTCTTTCGCGGGTAAGACGTTCAACGGTTTTCGGGTCATGCTGCAAGGCATCAATCGCCGCGCGCAATTTCCGGCCGACTTCGTCTTCCTGCTGCGTTTGGGCCGTAAGCTTGAAGATCTCGTGGCGCATGCGCTCGTTCTCGTTGATCAGCGGTAGATACCAGCCGACCACGAGCGCGAGTCCGCCCGCCAGCGCGAGTATCGTTACCACCCAGGTCAGCTTGCCCCAAATGCCGAGGTCAACTTTCATTTTTTATCAATAAACCGCTTTTTTGCGGATTTGCAAAGCACAATAGTTGAACGCCGCAGATAAAGAGTTGTCATTTTAGTGGTTCATCAGTAAGACTTTTCGCGTACATGATTAAAGCCATACAACTTATTTTTGAGCCCGTCTCCACCTGGGCCAAAATCGGCCTCGACCGCAAATCCATTTTCCAGATATTCAGCTTTTTTTTAACGCCCCTGATCGTCCTGTCCGTGGCCGCCGAAGTGGCCGGTATTTTTTATCTCAACAAATATCGTAATCCGAATGGATTGCTCACCATTCCGCGCACCCGCCTTTTTGAATACATCGGGGCGGAATTCTTTGGCAGTTTTCTGATGGTGTTTGTAGCGGCATTGGTATTGAGGTCGCTGGCGCGTTCCTTTCATCCGCGCCATACCTACGCGCAGTGTTTCACGCTTGCGGCTTACGCCTACAGCCCGCTTTTTCTGGTGCGCATGTTGGACGCAATTCCCCCGATCAATCCTTGGGCCACGTTTGCCCTGGGAATTCTCCTGACGGTTGCCACCGTATATTATGGCGTGCCCGCCGCGCTCCAACCCGACCCGCCAAACGCCTTCGGTATTTATCTGATGAGCGCGTTATTGATCGCGGGTATCGCCGGAATATTTCGTTTGCTGACGCTGCTGTTGCTTGCAGGCAAGTTGAAAATTCTCAACGCCGACGCGCTTTATAACTACTAGCGCGCCGGTCGAGCCACGCGCAGGCGTCTTTAATCACCCAGCGCGTATTGCGCAATGCCTCCTCAGCGACCGCGTAATCCACGCCGCGCAATTCCCGCACGATCCGTGCCGCGCGATCCTGCAATTTGATGTTCGAGGGATTGAGGTCCACCATCAGATTGCTGATTACTTTGCCCGTGCGCACCATGGCGAGCGTCGTGAAAATATTCAGCACGAGCTTGGTCGCTGTGCCGGATTTCAAGCGCGTGGAACCGGTCAAAATTTCCGGCCCGACATTCGGCGTGATCATCAGCGTGGGCTGCGCGGCTTTTGAAATAGTCACGAACGGGTTGAACGCCACCAAAATTGTTTTTGCGCCGCGCTTTTTGGCTTCGCCAAGCGCGCCCCATACATAAGGCGTTCGTCCGCTCGCGGCGATTCCCACTACCACGTCTTTTTTGGTGACGCCGCGAAACTCGATCGCGCGTGCGCCCGCCACCGGGTCGTCTTCTGCGCCTTCCACCGCGCGCCACAACGCGCCCTGGCCGCCCGCGATGATTCCCTGCACCAACTCCGGCGGTGTGCGAAATGTCGGTGGGCATTCGCTCGCATCCAGCACACCAAGCCGCCCGCTCGTGCCCGCGCCGATGTAAAAAAGCCGCCCGCCCCGCTTGAACGCGGCCGTGATATATTCCACCGCGCGCGCAATTTTTTTGCTCTCAACGCGGATGGCCGCGGGAATTTTTTCATCCTCGGAAAGCATCAATTCGACGGCATCGGAAATTGGCAACACGTCCAGTTTCAGTGAACGAGGATTGCGCTGTTCCGTGGGCGAGAGTTTGACCAGTTGCGAAAGCGGCATTTCGGGAACTCCCGATTTCAATGATGGTTTTATTTTGCGTTGAGGCGGGGAAGATACTTTTTGCACGTCATTTTCCCAAATTTTCTCTGCCAACACGACCGCGCCCCAGGCACTTTCGCGTTCAAGCGGCGAAACGATTGCGCCAGGCCACGCTTTTTTTATTTCAGTCGCCAGCATGCGCGTGAACTTCGGTTGCTTGAGCAAAACGCTGCCAGCCAAAATAAATTGCGCCGGGTTTTTTTCGCCCGTCAATTTTTTCGCGCAGGTGACGGCGTCGCGCGCAAGGCTCGACTTCGCGCCGGACAAAATATCCGCGGCGATTTTATCGCCTTGATCCCACGCGTCAAAAACCTGCACCGCGAGGGCCGCGATCTCCGATTTTTCCGCGCTCTGCACCCAGCCGATAAGATCGTTAGGTTCGTTGAGTTCCAACCGGTGCAATAGCCGTTCTCCGAGCTTCGGCCATTTGCCATCGCGATCATAATAATAGACGACGGCTTTCAAACCGCGCAGGCCTATTTCATAACCGCTGCCTTTATCGCCGAGAATGTGGCCCCAGCCGCCGCTCCTGGCCGTTCGATCACCGTTGCGGCCATAACAACAGGAACCCGTGCCGCTCAACACAAGCACACGGGTCGCGGGAGATTTTTTATTTTCTCCGGCGGCGAGCGCCGTTTCCAAATCATTCGTGGCGTGGCAGGGAATTTCCGGCCACACGCGCGCCGCGGCCAAACGGATTCGCACCCAATCGGATTCGACCCGCGCCCCCGCCATGCCGATGCCGACCGCCGCCGGTTGTGGCAAAGCCGCGGCGATGGATTTGAATAACTCAAATAATTGCGCGTCGCTTAACAAACGCACATTCGCCGGGCCCGCTTCAAAGCGTTTGATGAGGTTCTGTTTCGCGTCCGCCAGAATGGCGACCGTATGGCTGCCGCCGCCTTCGATGCCGAGAAATAATGGGCCGGTCGTTTGATTCGAGCTACTCATGTATGTGAATTATCTGTAACTCAAAAGTTTTTACAAAGCTTTCTTGCTCCTGCGGAAAACTTGAAACTGAACGCTTTAAACTTTCCGCAATTCGGATTAACTACATCCATGACCGCGACCGAACAGACGATTTTGCAAACGCTGGTGGAACTCGATTCCGCCGTGCGCTCCATGCCCACGGCAAATCCCAAGCCGAACCTTTTGCCAATCTTTTCGCGGTTGGACGCCTTGACGAACCAGCTCCCACGCGGCACCGATGCGCAACTTCTTCATTATCTGCACAAGAAAAGTTACGAGAAGGCGCGTTTGTTTTTGTCCGGCCGTGATGCCGAAAATGCCGCGGGAAATTGCCGGCACGTTGACTGATGCTTGACGATACCATCGCCGCAATCGCAACGCCGCTGGGCGAGGGCGGCCTGGCGGTCATTCGCCTTTCAGGAAAGCACGCGCTCGCCATCGCCGATAAAAGTTTCGTCGCCTTGGGAAAATCCGCCGTCGCGCCGAGCGCCGCGCCCACGCACACCCTTCATTACGGCAAAGTCGTCCGCCACGGTCGCGATGTGGATGAGGCGATGCTCGCGGTGATGCGCGCGCCGCGCACGCTTACGCGCGAAGACGTGGTGGAGATCACCTGCCACGGCGGATTGCTTCCAGCGCGATCGGTGCTGGACACTGTTTTAGAAAACGGCGCGCGCCTCGCCGAACCCGGTGAATTCACGCGCCGCGCTTTTCTCAACGGGCGGATTGATCTCACGCAGGCGGAGGCGGTCAATGATTTAATTTCCGCACGCACGGAACTCGCGCTGGCCGCCGCGAATGAACAACTGGCCGGAAAACTATCGCAACGTATTAATCTATTGCGCGATGATTTGGTGAAGACGCTGGCGCACGTTGAAGCGCACATTGATTTTCCCGACGAAGACATTGCGCCCGACACCAAGGGAAAATTAATTTTACGCCTTGAGCATGGCGTGAAATTCATGGACGAACTTTTGCGCACGGCGAATGAAGGCCAGATTTTGCGCCGTGGCATTCGCGCGGCCATTGTTGGCCGGCCCAACGCGGGCAAGTCGAGTTTGTTAAATCAACTGCTTGGCCACGACCGCGCCATCGTTTCGCCGATTGCCGGGACGACGCGCGACACGATTGAGGAGACGGCGAATATTCGCGGACTGCCGGTGATTTTCGTGGACACGGCGGGCTTGCGCGAAGCGGGCGACGAGCTTGAGGCGGAAGGCATCCGGCGCAGCCGCGAATCGTTCGCACGCGCGGAATTTATTTTGCAGGTGTTGGACGCGTCGGAGCCATTGAGCGCCGCTGATGAAAAATATCTTGCCGAATTTTCCGGCAAGCCGCGCATTCTCGTGCGCAATAAAATGGATTTGCCGATGCGATTGGTTTTGCCGGAGAGTGTTGGCGGTTTGCCGGTCGTGGAGGTGTGTTGCCTCACGGGGAAGGGGATCGAGGCGTTGAAAGATGCGATTAAGGAATTAGTTTGGGCGGGCGAAATCCGCGCGGAGATGTTGCAGATGATGATCAACTCGCGGCATCAGGAAGCGTTAACGCGCGCGCGCGCCGGGGCACAGCGGACGATTGACGCGCTGCGGTCGGACCATACGCTTGAACTTGCGGCAATGGATCTGCGCATCGCGACGAATGCGGTGGGAGAAATCGTCGGCAAAACGACTACGGAAGATTTGCTTGATTCCATCTTCAGCCAGTTTTGTATTGGGAAATGAGGGGCGGCATCCTCGCTAATCAGCGAAGACATAGTCTTGCGCAGGAGGGAGCGTAAATCTTAGTCTTGCATTGGATGACTTGGAAACAAATCTTTTTTGTAGTCACCGGTTGCGCGCTGGCCGGAATGGTTATGGGCGGTTTGTTTGGCGTGGCAGCCGGCAAACTGGCACCGGAGTTTTTTCGGCATATTATTATTTGGCAGGACGTTGAGCCGGTGGGATTTGCGGCTTTTTGCGGCGCGACGATTGGTATTTTGCTGGGCGGTGGCCTGGGATGTTTTGGCGTCGTATTACAGACGATCGCTCAGTGGCGGAAAAAATAGGGAGCGCTCCTTCGGAGCTTTTTTGGATGTCGTAATTCACCGGCTTTTCTTCCGACGAAATCCTTTCATTACACACTTGCCCCGAAGGCTTGGTTAGCGCAATATCCCCGACCCGTGATTGTTCACGGGTTGTCGAATGAAGAATAAATTACGCTTTGGGTTGCCCAAAGGCAGCTTGCAGGACGCCACGATCGAGAAGATGGCGAAGGCCGGATTTAATATCCAGGTCAGCAGCCGCTCGTACGTGCCGTATGTGGATGATGAGGAATTGGAAATCCGGCTGATTCGTGCGCAGGAAATCAGCCGCTATGTCGAGCACGGTTATTTGGATTGCGGCATCACCGGCCACGATTGGATTCAGGAAAATCATTCGGACGTCCATGAAGTCGGTGAATTTAAATTCAGCAAAATGACCCGCCAAGCCGCCCGCTGGGTGCTGGCGGTGCCGGAGAATTCGCCGATCAAGTCAGTGAAAGATTTGAAGGGCAAACGCATCGCGACCGAGGTCGTGAATCTCACCAAAAGATACCTGCGCAAGCATGGCGTGAAGGCCGAAGTGGAGTTTTCCTGGGGCGCGACGGAATTCAAGGCGCATGAGTTGGTGGACGCGATTGTTGAGTTGACGGAGACGGGTTCTTCGTTGCGCGCGAATAAGTTGCGCATTGTGGACACGCTGCTTTCCTCGACGCCGCGGCTCATTTCCAACCACGAAGCGTGGAAGAATAAATGGAAGCGCAAGAAGATTGAGACGATGGCGATGCTCCTGCGTGGGGCGTTGGAAGCCGAGGTCAAGGTGGGCCTCAAGATGAACATCGCCGAGAAAAATGTGGCAAAGTTGTTGCAAAGTTTGCCATCTCTGCGTAATCCAACGGTGTCCAACCTCAGTCTTAAAGGCTGGGTGGCCATCGAAACGATCATAGATGAACACGTCGTCCGCGAATTGATCCCGCTGCTGAAAGCCGCGGGCGCGGAAGGCATCATCGAATATCCTTTGAATAAAGTAGTTTACTGAAACGCAAATTAATATATGGGTTCACTGAAAAAACGCCGCAAGTCGAAAATCAATAAACATAAACGCCGCAAGCAGCTTCGGGCCAACCGCCACAAGAAGCGCACCTGGCAGAAGTAACCGCCGTTTTGGCGAAGTGCTTTTTGAGTCCGCGCAACTTTTCGCGAGAGTTGCGCGGACGCTTAAAAGAGTTACCTTACCGCATGCTGTGTGGTCGCAATCGCGGGTTGTTGCTGCTGCTGGCCCTAAGCTTTGTGCTGCTGGCCGGTTGCGTTACGCCGTCTAACCGCGCCACCAGTCTCGCTTCCGATCAAACAACGGTCGCTCCACCGTTGCCGGAAGTGGATGATCACCTCGTTCAGGCTTATGCGCATTACGCGCAGGGCATGATCTATGACATGGACGAACAGCCGGACCTCGCTTTGGATGAATTGGCGAAGGCTGCCGCCGAGGATCCTTCCAACACCGATTTAGTGCTGGATCTTTCCCGCCGTTATCTTCAACTGAAACAACTCGACCGCGCACAGGATTTGTTGACTCGCGCCACGGCGGTTCCCGGAGCTTCGGGAGTTCTCTTTGCGCGCCTGGCGATGGTTGATTCCGCGCTGGACAAGGGGCCGCAAGCGGTGGATGCCTGCGCGACGGCCATCAAGCGCTCCCCTGATTCGATCGAGGGTTATCGTATTTTATTTTTCATCCAACTGCAAAAAGGCCAGCACAAGGATGCGCTGAAAACTTTGCAGCAGGCGGCCAAAGTTCCCGATACGAGCGCGGAATTCGATCTCGATTTGGTGGAGCTTTTCGTGACGCTCGAACATCAGGCGCCGGCGGAAACGGTGTCGGCCGGAAAAACACCGCTGGAAGTTTTGCATCGCGCGGCCGCTTTGCAACCGGACAACGCGCAACTGCGCATGAAACTGGGCGACAGTTACAGCGCGCTTGGAGACATCACCAACGCCACGCAGGTTTATCTTGATCTCGTGGATGCCTATAATGATCTGCCCGCCGCGCGCGCGGTCGTTCACGACAAGCTCGCGCGGATTTATTTGCGCGAAAAGGATTACACGAATGCCACCGTCCAGCTCAAGGCCATTGTCCAGGACGATCCAGCGAATGCGCAAGCGTATTATCTGCTCGGCAGTTTGGCGGATGACCAGCGCCAGTTGCCCGAAGCCGTGGATTATTTTCAGAAGACGCTGATCTTGAGCGAGGATTTTGAGGAAGCATATTACGACCTAGCGCGGGTGCAAATTGATATTAATGATCCCAAGGCCGCACTGGAAACATTGGCGAAGGCGCATACGAAATTTCAACTGGGTTTCGTGCCGGAAGTCCTGACCGCGCTCGCGTACGAGAAACAGAAAGATTTCACCAACGCGATCAATCATTTCACCTCGGCGGAAGTCATCGCAAAAGCTTCCGACCCGAAGCGGTTGAACAGCGGATTTTATTTTGACCAGGGCGCGGCGTATGAACGCGGCGGGGATTATGAAGAGGCCGAGCGTTGCTTTCAGAAAAGTTTGGAGCTTTCGCCGGATTCCGCTGAAGCGTTGAATTACCTTGGTTACATGTGGGCTGACCGCGGCGTCAAACTGGAAAAGGCGCACGACCTCATCGAGAAAGCCGTCAGGCTCGAGCCGAAGAGTCCCGCATATCTCGATAGCCTCGGCTGGGTGCTTTACAAACTGAATCGTCCGCAGGAAGCCTTGCCGCAACTGCAAAAGGCCATCGAACTTTCCGACGAGCCGGACCCCACGCTTTACGATCATCTCGGCGATATTTATGCGCTGCTCAAGCAGACTGACAAGGCGCGCGAAGCGTGGACAAAATCCCTTTCGCTCGATCCCAATACCGAGGTGCGCAAAAAACTGAACGACGTCGTCAGCAAGCCCAGCCAATGACGCGGCTCAATCACGGAAATTGTGGCGCATAAATTCAAAAAACATTATACGCGCGAAGAGGCGAGCGCGCTGTTGCCCAAGCTTCGCGAATGGCTTGACCGCCTTGTAGAATTGCGGAGCGAGTTGGAAAAAAATGACCGGCGAATTGCGGGCTTGATGGCGGAAGGGCAGGACACGGGCGGCGAGTTGGTCAATCAGTCCATCAAATTGTTGAGCGAGATCAAGGGACTGCTGCAGCATTTCAGCGACCGTGAAATCATGATCAAGGATCTGGCGCGCGGGCTGATAGATTTTCCCGCGCTGATCGGCGACCGCGAAGTTTTTTTGTGCTGGGAAAAAGACGAGGAAAATGTGGAGTTCTGGCATGATATTGACTCGGGATTTGCGGGGCGGGAACCGTTGTAGTAGTTGCATAGGATCCATACGGCCTCTGGGCCTTATAATTTTCTCTTTGAACAAAACCCTCTTTTGCTGCGTCAGAATTATTTGACAACTTGCGGCAAAAATTTATAAATCGAAAAAAGCCCGGCACGCAACCGGGCGGGCCGGTAAATTTTTTTTGAACATCCGGCGGGCAGATTGTCAAAATTTGCGGAACACTTTTACGTGAGCGCGCCGGCAGTGGCGCGCGCGCGGTGTGAGAAACGAGTTTACATTTGGACCTGAACTGGTTATCTCCACCCGTCACCTACGACAAGAAACGGAGCTAGTTTAATGATTAAGGTTCAGAATCTGGTAAAATTATTCGGTTCGAAGCGGGCAGTTGACGACATATCTTATTCGGTAGAACGCGGTGAAGTGCTGGGCTTTCTCGGGCCGAACGGCGCGGGGAAATCCACCACCATGCGCATGATCACGGGGTTCATCCCGCCTTCCTCCGGCTCGGTGACGGTCGGTGGATTCGACATGGCGGAAAATCCCATCCCCGCCAAACGTCTGATCGGTTACCTTCCGGAAAATGCTCCCGCTTACACCGACATGACGGTGTTTGGCTTCCTGAGTTTCTGCGCGGAAATTCGCGGACTCAACGGCGACTCGCGCCGCAAGGCCGTTCATCGCGCCGTCGAAATGTGCTTTCTCGAAGCGGTGCTGCATCAAAGTGTGGAGACGCTTTCCAAGGGCTACCGGCATCGCACCTGTTTCGCGCAATCCATCATTCACGATCCTGACGTGCTGATTCTCGACGAGCCGACCGATGGCCTCGACCCCAATCAAAAGCACGAAGTCCGCACGCTCATCCGCAAGATGGGCGAAAAAAAGGCGATCATTTTTTCGACGCACATCCTGGAAGAAGTGGATGCCGTGTGTTCGCGCGCCATCATCATTGATCGCGGCAAAATCGTCGCCAACGGCACACCGCAACAGCTTCGCCAGAAATCGGATTTCGCCGGCGCGGTCACTTTGCGCGTGAACGGCGTGAATGCCGCGTCGTTGAACCAGAAACTTTCGCAACTTTCGACCGTGAAAAATATTGTCATCGTAAAAGAAGAAGCCACGAGCGTCACCGCACGCATCACGCCGCGGTCCGGCGCGGCCAACGGCGCGCTCGCGCAAAGCATCGCGGACGCGGCGACAGGACTGCGCATCGAAGAATTGCACACGGAGGAAGGGCGGCTGGACGAGGTGTTTCGCACCATCACCATGCCGGACACCGCGAAGGAGGCGAAATGAATTCCTGGGCCAACATCAAAGCCATCGCCAAGCGCGAACTCGTCGCGTATTTCGATTCGCCGGTAGCGTATGTGTTCATCGTGATCTTCCTGCTGCTCACGGGATTTTTCACATTCATGCTCGGCGGGTTTTTTGAGCAGGGACAAGCCACGCTGCATTCGTTTTTCATGTGGCATCCGTGGTTGTATTTATTTCTCGTGCCGGCGGCGGGAATGCGTTTGTGGTCCGAGGAGCGAAGACTCGGCACGATGGAATTATTGCTCACCATGCCGATTACTCCGTGGCAGGCGATCATCGGAAAATTTCTGGCGTCATGGTTGTTCCTGGCGATTGCGCTGGTGCTGACATTCCCAGTGATCATCACGGTGAATTATCTTGGCGCGCCGGACAACGGTGTGATCCTTACCAGTTACATCGGCAGTTTCCTGCTCGCGGGCGGTTATCTGGCGATCAGTTGCATGACCTCGGCGATGACGCGCAATCAGGTGGTGAGTTTTATCATTTCGGTGGTGCTGTGCTTCCTGTTGATTCTCGTCGGTTATCCGCCGGTGACGAATTTTCTCTATCAAGTGATGGGCTTCAAGCAATCGCTGGTGGAGACGGTGGCGGCGTTCAGTGTGATGACGCATTTCGAGAGTTTACAGCGCGGCGTGCTCGATTCGCGCGACATCATCTTTTTCCTGTCGGTGATCATTTTCTCGTTGTTCACCACGGGCGTAATCATCCGCAGTCACCGTGCCGGCTAAAAAATTTTTCAAGCGATGAAGAAGAACTCTTTCGAAAATATCCTCTACTCGGTTGGCGGCGTGGTGATCCTGCTGATCATCATCATTGCGTTTAACGCGCTTACTGCAACAGTCAAACAGCGGTTTGATTTTACGAAGGAAAAAGCCTACACGCTTTCCGCCGGCACCAAGGCCATTCTCGCGCACCTGGACACGCCGGTGAAGATTCGTTTTTACTATTCTTCCGGTGATAACGAATCGCCGGACACTATTTTTTTCAAGACCTACGCCCAACACGTTTCCGACCTGTTGCAGGAATACAAACAGGCAGGTCACGGCAAAATCATCGTTGAGCAATACGATCCCAAGCCGGATTCTGATGCCGAAGATTCCGCGCGGCTGGATGGTGTCGAAGGCCAGCCTTTGCCGACCGGTGAAAAACTTTATCTCGGCTTGTCAGTGAGCCAGGTGGACACCAAGGAAGCGATTCCCTTTCTCGACCCGAGCCGCGAGCGTTTGCTGGAATACGACTTGTCGCGCGCCATCACGCGCGTGACTGAACCGCAGAAGCCGATCGTGGGGGTGATGAGTCCGCTGCCGATTTTTGGCAAGCCCGCCAATCCGATGCTCGTGCAAATGGGGCAGGGCGGGCAAGGCGAACCGGCGTGGGTGTTCATCAGCGAATTGAAATCGGATTTTGACGTTCGCGAAATTGAGATGACCACGGCGAAGATTGATAACGACGTCAAGGTGCTGGTGGTGGTGGATCCCAAGGATATTTCCGACACGGCGCAATATGCGATTGATCAATTCGTCCTGCGCGGCGGAAAGTTGATCGCGTTTCTCGACGCCGTTTCCATCGTGGACAGCCGCAGCCAAAGCATGATGGGCCAGATGCCGGGACAGGGCTCGTCGCTGGACAAATTGCTCAAGGCGTGGGGCATTCAATTTGAGACGAGCAAAGTCGTCGCTGACATGAATTTCAAAGTGAAGACGATGGGGCCGAATAATCAGCCGGTGGACGCGCCGACATTTCTGGCGCTCGACACCAGCGGCATCAATACCAACGACGTCGCGACGAGTGAGATTCACGATATTTGGTATGCGATGGGCGGCGTCTTCACTGGCACGCCGGTGGCGGGGCTCAATGAAACGGTTTTGCTGAAGACCACCAAGGATTCGCAACTTGTGGACGGCATGATGGCGAGTTTTTCGAGTGATAACATCATGCGCGACTTCAAGCCTTCGGGCACGGAGTACGCGCTGGCGCTTCGCTTGACCGGCAAATTCAAGACGGCATTTCCCGACGGGCAGCCCAAGGACAAAGACAGCACGAATGCTGCTCCCGCCGGGAATTCGTTGAAGGAATCCACAGACAGTCCGGTAGTGGTATTGTTCGGCGATGCCGATATGATGGCGGACCAATTCTGTCTTCGCCAGCAGCAGACTTTTTTGGGCACGGAAGTTATTCCGGCAAATGGCAATCTTATCCTTGCGCAGAATTTAGTGGACCAGCTTGGTGGGGATGTGAATCTCATTACGGTTCGCAGCCGCGCGGCGATGGATCGTCCATTCACGCGCATCAAGGCGTTGCAGGCGAAGGCGGAGGAAGCTTCGCAGAGTAAGATCAAGGCGTTCGAGGCGACGCTGCAGGACGCGCAGGAAAAAATCAATGAGATGCAAAAGAGCAAGGGCGAAGGCCAGCAGAAGTTCATTCTCTCGCCCGAGCAGCAAGTCGAACTGGAGAAGCTCAAGAAGAACGAGGCCGAGGTCAACGTCCAGTTGAAGCAGGAGAAGAAAAATTTAACGCGGGAAATCAACGCGCTTGAGAACACGATCAAGTGGAGCAACATCATCGCCATGCCGGCGCTGGTGGCCATCTCGGGCATCGGCCTCGCCATCTTTAAACGTAAACGCACGTCTGCCAAATGAATCGTAAACAGTTCGGAATTCTGCTAATTCTTTTAGTCATCCTCGGAGGGGCTGGTCTGCTCCTGCGGAAAAATCATGAACGCGCCGCCAATGAAGGTGAGCAGGGCACGGGGCAAAAATTGCTCGGAGATAATTTTCCGATCAACGATGTCACGGAACTCGACATCAAGCATGGCACGAACGAATTGGTTTTGTTCAAAAAGGACGATATGTGGCGGGTGCGCGAGCGCTCGGATTATCCCGCGAATTTTTCCCAGATCAGTGATTTTCTCATCAAGGCCGCGGACCTGAAAGTCATTCAGAATGAAGAAGTCGGGCCGTCGCAGTTGGCGCGATTGGAACTGGAGCCCGGCACGGGCACGAATTCCGGCGTCATCGTTGATCTAAAAAACAAGGATGGAAAATCCATCAAGACACTGGCGCTCGGGAAAAAGCACATAAACAAATCGGCGCGGCCGCCGTCGCAGTTCTCGATGGGTGGCGATAATATGTCCGATGGCCGCTATGTGTTTGTGGGCGGCAACACGCATAATGCTTTGCTGATTGCCGATCCGCTCAACAATCTCGAAGCGAAGCCGGACGTGTGGGTGAGCAAGGATTTTTTCAAGATCGAGCGTCCGAAAGCCATCGCTGTGACTTTTCCGGCGGCGACGAATTCGTGGAAGATTGTTCGTGATACGGAAACGGGCGATTGGAATTTCTCTGATGCGAAGGGTGATGAGAAATTGGATCAGGCGCGGGCGTCGGGTGTGTCGAGTCCGTTTTCGTCACCGTCATTTACAGATGTTTTACCCGCCAATACGCAACCCCAACCCGCCGGTCTGGATAAGCCGACGGTTGTCACCGTGGACACATTTGACGATCTCACTTACACGGTAAAAGTCGGCAGCAAGACGAACGACGATTATCCAATCACGGTGACCGTGGCGGCGAATTTTCCGAAGCAGCGCGTACCTGCGAAGGATGAAAAGCCGGAGGATAAAGCCAAGGCCGACACCGCGTGGGCGAAGCGCCAGTCTGACCTTGAAGCCAGGGTAAAACAGACGAAAGAATTTGAGAATTGGATTTATTTGATTCCGTCGTGGACGGTGGAACCGGTCTTGAAAGACCGCAAAGATTTGGTGGCCGAGAAAAAGGAAGAGACGAAGAAAGAAGATTCGACGGATTCGCAACCGGTGATCGAGAAACACGAGGAGGGGCTGGTTCCTCCCGAGAAGCCTGACGCGAAATAAGTTCTTCCATCAGTCTCTCTGCGTCTCCGGGTCTCCGCGGTTAAATTGGACTTGCCGTCTCCACACTTGCCAAGTCTGCGGGATGAAACTATCTTGCGTGCCCTTATGGAAAAAGTTGTGATTATTGGGACAGGTTGCGCGGGACTCACTGCCGCGCTCTACACCGCCCGCGCCAATCTGCAACCGCTCGTGCTGACCGGCTTGCATCCCGGCGGTTTGCTGACCACGACGAGCATCGTTGAAAATTTTCCCGGTTTTCCCGAAGGCATTGACGGTTATGAATTGATGTGCCGCATGCAGAAGCAGGCCGAACGCTTCGGCGCGCGCATCAAATTTGCGACGGTCGAATCGGTGGATTTTTCCGGCACGCCGCTGGTGCTCACCGTGGATGGCGAGCGGGTGGAAGCCGAGACGGTGATCATCGCGAGCGGTGCGGGGCATCGCCATCTGGGTTTGGACTCGGAACATTTGCTGGAGAAAAAGGGCGTGACGTATTGCGCGACCTGCGATGGGGCGTTGCCGATATTTCGCAATCAGCCGCTGGTGGTCGTTGGCGGCGGCGACTCGGCTTGCGAAGAGGCGACTTATCTCACGCGCTTCGCATCGGTGGTTTATCTGGTGCATCGGCGCGATACCTTGCGGGCATCGCAAGTAATGGCGGAACGCACTTTGGCGCATGCGAAGGTCAAACCGATTTGGGACACGGAAGTGACGGAGATTTTAGATGTCAAACAGGACAAGGTTACCGGCGTGCGCTTGAAGAATTTAAAGACCGAGGCCGAGAGCGTGCTCGATTGCGCCGGAGTTTTTGTGGCGGTCGGCCAGATGCCGAACACGCATTTGTTCAAAGGCATCATAGACATGGATGCGAACGGTTACATCGTGCAAAAACGAGGAACGGCGACGAATATTCCGGGCGTGTTTGTGGCGGGCGATTGCGCCGATTATGTTTATCGCCAGGCGGTGACGGCAGCGGGCGAGGGTTGCGCGGCGGCGATTGATACGGAGCGTTATCTCGCGGCGCGGAATGAATAAAGGGGTTGGATTATGGAATCGTTGGACAAGGAAATAAGCGAGTTAAAAGTTTTCATAGCGGACCTGAAGGCGGACCGCGTTTCGCAGAAGGAAAAAGAGAAGCGCGAGTCGTGGACGAAATATACTTCGATGTCCATCGTGTTCATCGCGGTGTTCGCGGCGGTGGCGACGCAATGGGCGGGGAAATATTCGAGCCGGACGCTGACCTCGCTGAACGACGCGACGTATCATCAGGCATTGGCGACGGACAAGTGGGGGCAATACCAGGCGGATTCCATCAAGCGAAATCTTTACGAGGTGGTTCACGATCTTTCGACCAACGTGGCGGCGGTGGGCGTTGACGCGGACAAGCGGGAAAAAGTTTTCACGGCGAAAGTGAAAAAATATCAGGATGACCAGGACAAGGTCAAAGCGGACGCGGATAATGAAACGAGCTTGAGCGGGCAGGCCTTGGATACGGCGAGGAATTCGAGCGCGCATGGCGGACGAATGGGCAATGTGACTTCGATTTTCCAAATTTCAATCGCGATGGGTTCGATCTGTCTTGTGGCGAAGAAGAAATGGCTTTGGTACGTTTCATTGGCGCTGGCGGCGATTGCGACGGGGCAGATGGTGATGGTTTGGCTGCATTGAGGAGAGCGTAGATAGAGTTTAGAGTTGCGGTATAAGCCGGGGGCGGCAGTCTTAGCCGTGCGTTGCTGCGAGTCATAGACTCGCGGTCCATTAGGAGTATGAAACGGTTGCAAGTTTGGGGCGCGGGGTGTTATATCGGGGTAATTCTATGGGCACAGATAATAATTCAGGGCAGGGGATTAAACTTCCGGAAGGCGTCACTTTAACCAAGGGTTCGGGCGGCTTGCCGATGGTAAGCATCAAGGCAGGGCAAAGTGTGGCGGAGATTTATTTGCACGGGGCGCATGTGACCCATTTTCAAAAACAAGGCGAGGCGCCGCTTTTGTGGATGAGCGCGAAGAGCAAGTTCGATGAGGCGAGCGCGATTCGCGGGGGCATCCCGGTAATTTTTCCGTGGTTCGGCGGGCGCACCGGTTGTCCAGCGCATGGATTTGCACGCGTGAAGAATTGGATTTTGGCGGGAGCGTCGAAGGGCGCGAATGGAGCGGTGACGGTTCATTTGCATTTGCCGGAGACGAATGAGGCGGGCTTCGCCAATTTTGAGGCGGATTATTTCGTGACGGTGAGTGAGGTTTTGGAAGTCAAATTAACGGTGACAAATAAATCTTCCAGTGAGGAATTCAAATATGAAGATTGTTTGCACAGTTACTTTACCATCGGTGACATCGGCTCAGTCGCGGTGAAAGGACTCAAGGGTGTGCGCTATTTGGACAAGGTGGATGGCGGCGCGGAGAAGACGGAGACGAATGATGCGATCGTGATTTCGTCCGAGGTGGACCGGGTTTATATGGAGACCAAGGCAACGGTGGAGATTCACGATGGCAAATTGCACCGGAAAATTTTGGTGGAGAAAACCGGTTCAGCGGCGACGGTGGTTTGGAATCCGTGGATAGCGAAATCCAAGGCGATGGCGGATTTTGGCGATGAAGAATATCACACGATGGTTTGCGTGGAGTCGGGCAACGTCAGCAAAAATAGTGTGACGCTGGCGCCGGGAAAAACGGCCACGCTAACGGCCAGGTTGTCGAGCGCGCCTTTGTAATTGGGTTTTCCAGCACAATACCAAAGCTGTTGGTGTTAAATTTGAGAAACGGTTAAAACCGTTTCTTGCATACGTTGGGATTTTCCCCTAACTGAAGTTAGGGATTAATGAGAAGTGTTGGGCAAGTAGGTGAGGGTTGGTTCCATAAGCGGATTTCTTTCGTCCCTTCGGGACTTGATTTGCAATGGACGCAAACCCAGCAATAAATTGCTGGGCAAATATCTGCCGTCCCTGCGGGACTTCGGACGGGGAGCGTCAGCTCCGTCCTGCGCGCGTTGGAATCTTCCTGCCGGACTGGGGCGAGACGTTTATAGTTATGCTCTTCCATCAAGGACGGTTACGCGCGCCGCTTGTAGCTTATCTTATAAAATTCTAGTGCGGTGCGGCCTTGGGACTGCCCTGCCATTCCAAAACTTGTTTTTCGGCGAGGAGTTGGGCCTGGAGTTTGGCGACGTCAATTTTTTGCACCGCCACTTTATCATTGATCGCTTCGCAAGCGGCAGCGGCGGAGGATTGACCGAGCACCATGAAAACCGGTTCCATACGAATGGAGCCGTAAGCGATGTGCGTTGAGGAAAGGCAGACGGGGACGAAAAGATTTTCGCACTCGGACACTTTCGGCACGATGGAACGATAGGCGATTTGATAGGGTGGGAAGCCGCCGATTTGAGTATCGCCTTCATTTTCGACGCGGCCATTTTTTACGATGCGCTGGCAGTTGTGCGAATCCATCGTGTAGGCGGCGAGGCCGATGGCGTCGGGAAGTTTGGTCGAGTCGCGGCAATTATTTTCCGTCATGACGTAATCAGAAATCATGCGGCGCGCCTCGCGGATGTAAAGTTGATGGGGCCAGCCGCCGGTGTCGGTGAATTCATCTTTGGCCAGGCCCCATGATTGCATGTAGCGGCGCATGGTTTCGGGAACGCGCGGGCTGGTCGCGAGAAAGTAGAGGAAACCGCGCGTGTAATCTTCGTGTTCGCGAAAGATCTGTTCACGTCGCGTGTAATTCGCCTCGGGATAATCGTAACTCGCGCCAATAAAATCAGTGGAGAAACCGCCGTTGTTGTTGATGTCGGTTTTGCCGTTCGGCATCGGCTGGATGTGCATGAACTCGCCAAGCTTGGGGTTTTTGCCGGCGGCGACAAGGGCTTCGAGGTAACGCGCGAGTAGTTCGTAGCGCGCGGGATCGTAATTGGCAGGCGCGGCGATGGGAATTTTGTTGGTGGGATTTTGCGTGAGGCAGAGGCGGAAATTGTACGCTTGCACGCAACGGTCACCGGCACCGGGCACGCCGCCATCGCCGGGTTGAACCAGGGGAATCAAGCCGCTGGTTGGGTCGCCGGGTTTCACGTAGGGATCTACGGCAATGGTGAATTGATGCTTGGGCGTTTGGGGGCGGACGCCATCGAGGGTTTCGTGATATTGCGAATTGGGTTCACGCCCGACGAAATAGGAAACGCCGGCGCGCGCCATGAGGTCGCCTTCATAGCTGGCATCAATGAACATTTTCGCGCGAAAAATATTGCCATTTTCCATCACGATTTCCGTGATGCGCGCGCCGTCTTTTTTTACGGAGGCAAGGCGTTGTTGAAAATAGACGGGCACTTTGGTTTCGTGCGCCATTTTGACGAAGATATTTTCGGCGACGCTAGGCTCGAAGGACCATTGTTCCTCCTTGTGATAATGGCGGCCCATGCGCTGATAGAATTCGCGCGAGAGACCGCCGATGGCGGCTTTGTTGCCGATGTCGGTTTGGCTGAGGCCGCCAGAACTCATGCCGCCGAGATGCGAACCGAATTCGGTGAGGACGACAGATTTGCCAAGGCGCGCGGTTTCAACGGCGGCGATGACTCCGCCGGCAGTGCCGTCGTAAACGCAAACGTCGGCGGTGATGATTTCAGCGGCGGAATTGTGCGCAGCGAGCGCGGACGCGGCGCAGAACAAAAACGCGCGCCAGAATTTTTTCATTTGGGGGAGGGACGTGAATGAGGGGCTTCGGACTTGGCTTTGGCATTGGCGGCGGACTGGTCTTTCATGGGGCGAAAATTTCCCTGTTCGCAGCATTGCACAAAACCTTCAGTGACGGATTTCAATTCCTCCCAGCGGCCGCGGATGTCGGCGGCTTCACTGGCGACGATTTGGTTGTCGGCAACGGCGGTGGCGATGACAGCGAGGAGGTCGGCGAATTCCTGGATGATTTCATTGGTGGCGGGAATGAGAAATTCCTGGTGAGCATTATGCGTCTTGGGATTCTTGATGAAGAATCCGCCGTTGCGCTGGCAGAGCCATTGGACGATGCGCAGATCGCCGGTGCATTTTTGGAGGGCGTCAATGCGATCGAGGGGATTGGCGGTTCCGCTGCCGACGGTGGCCTCGGGTGGCTCAGCCCATTTGTAAATCATGGAGAGCGAAAGGCTCAACTCGGCGGCGACTTGTTTGGCGCTGCATTTCTGAAAAACTTCGCGCAATAACTCGTGAGATTGCATGGGAAACTAAAATGCAGGGAGCGGTGGGAATTGCAAGCCAGAAGGGCGTGTGGTGTATTCGTGAGCGTTGGGGTTTTCGGTGAATTAGATTTGACGCAGAGGCGCAGAGCGGGGAAAGAAATGAGACGAGGATGAAGGGATATTATTCATGACTCTTTTTCCCAGTGGCCGTCCGCAAGGACCTCTGTGCCTCTGCGTCAAAAATGATTTGGAATGATGGCGTGATTGCTTCGATGCGGGTTATAAACGCGGGATGAAATTATAAATGATTTTGAATCGGGCGCGTTGTATCAAATGGAGCATGCGAAGCGGAGAGGATTTGGCGGCTTGAAATTCCTTGCTGGGCAAATGGATTTCGCGGATAAGTAAAGAAAACGAACAGGCGGGTATTTATGGAATTCTTTATCTATCTTATTTGCTTGGGGGTTGGACTGGTTTTCACTTTGTTGACCGCATTTTTTGGGCACGTGATGGGCGGGGGCGGGCATGATGCGCACGTGGGCGGGAGCGGCGGGCATGCGGAGGCAGGCGGAGATGCGAGTGACATGCCGGGGGTTTCGATTTTCAGCCCGACGGTCATCACGACGTTCATAACGGCCTTTGGCGGATTCGGAATTATTTTTCATCAGATTCCGGCGACGCATAATGTTTTGTTGAGCGCGCCGTTGGCCGCGGTGTTCGCGGTGCTGACGTCGGGAGTGGTGCTGATGGGCTTGCGGCAATTATTTAAGCGGACCCAAAGTTCGAGCGAATCGAAAGTTGGTGATTTGGAAGGAGCGGTTGGGCATATCATCACGCCGATTCCGCAGAATGGCGTCGGAGAAATCGCTTACGTGCAGTCGGGCAGCCGCTATACCGCGCCGGCGCGTGAAACCGATGGGGCACCGGTGCCGACGGGCGCGACCGTCAAGATTGTGCGCATTGTCGGTTCGCAATTTTACGTGAAGACGGTTTGAAATTCAGAGAGACGAATTCTATGACAAACTTGAATCCAATTCTGGCGGATATAGGCGGGTTGACTACGACGGCCATGGTAGTTGCGGCGGTACTGATCATCGCGGTGGTTCTTTTCACATTGGTGGTAACCATTTTGAGCCGGTACACAAAAGTGGGGCCGAACCAGGTGTTGATTGTTTCCGGCAAGAGCCACCGGTACACCGATCCGGACGGCCAGGTAAACACGCGCGGCTTTCGCATCGTCAAAGGCGGCGGCACATTTGTTTATCCGGTGGTAGAAAAGGTGGACATCCTTTCGCTGGAGTTGCTCACGATTGATGTGAACACGCCGGAAGTCTATACGAGCAAAGGCGTGCCAGTGAAGGTGGATGGCATCGCGCAGATCAAGGTGAAGGGCGATGATATTTCGGTGGCGACGGCGGCGGAACAGTTTTTGAGCAAGTCCACGGACGAAGTCAAAAACGTGGCGATGCAAACGCTCGAAGGCCATTTGCGTGCGATTCTCGGCACGATGACGGTGGAGGATATTTATCAGAACCGCGATGCGTTCGCCTCGAAGGTGCAGGAAGTGGCGGCGGGCGACATGGCGAACATGGGTTTGACCATCGTCAGTTTTACGATTCGGGATATTCGCGATGCGCAGGGTTATCTCGAAGCGCTGGGGCGTCCGCGGATCGCACAGGTAAAGCGCGACGCGCAGATCGCGCAGGCGGAGGCTGACCGTGACGCGATGATCCGTTCGGCGGCGGCGACGCAGGCGGGGCAGGAAGCGAAATTCGTGGCGGACTCGAAGATTGCCGAGGCGCAACGGGATTATCAATCGAACGTGGCGACTTACCAGGCGGTGGTGAACCAGAAAAAAGCCGAGGCGGATCTGGCGTACGATTTGCAGAAGTTCAAGACCGGGCAGTTGGTGAAGGCGGAAGAAATTCAGGTCAACATCATCGAAAAGCAGAAGCAGATCGAATTACAGCAACAGGAAATTTTACGCAAGCAGCGCGAACTCGAAGCGATGGTGCAGAAGCCGGCGGACGCCGAGCGGTACCGCGTGGAGACATTGGCGAACGCGAAGAAATATCAATTAGAAGCGGAAGCGTCCGGCGCGGCGGCGGCGGCGAAGGCGACGGGCTTTGCGAATGCGGACGTGGCGAAGGCGACGGGCATCGCGGAAGCGGAAGCGAACAAGGCGCGCGGTTTGGCGGAGGCGGCGATTATTGAGGCGCAAGGTACTGCAACGGCTGAAGCGATGAAGCTGAAAGCGGAGTCGTTTAAGATTTATAATGAGGCGGCGGTGATCGAAATGATCGTCCGTATTTTGCCGGAGGTTGCCGGCAAGATCAGCGAACCGCTGGCCAAGACGGACAAGATGGTGATCATCAATAGCGGCAGCGGACCGGGCGGCGGCGCGAGCAAATTGACGGGCGACGTGGCGCAAATCATCAGCCAATTACCGCCGGTGATCGAGAGTTTGACGGGCATCCGGTTCGAGAAATTGCTTCAACAGGTGCCGGCGATCAAACGGGCGATGGAATCGGAAAACGACGTGAAGAAAACGGAAGATGACAAGAAACAGACGTAACCAATCCGTGGGCGTTCCGCGGAGAAAGGGATGATATGAGTTTGTTCGTTGGAATCATTGCGGTGTTTGTGTTGTTCATAGCGGCCGTGGTTTTGTGCCTGACGCTGGTGCCGATGGCGGTTGGGTTGTTGTTTCCGCTGGTGTTGCTGGCGCTGATCGCATTCGCCTTTGTGTTTTGGATATGGATGCTGGTGGATTGCATCCGAAATGAAAATATCAGCGGCACGGAAAGGGTGATTTGGGCGCTGGTGATATTTTTCACGCATTGTTTGGGCGCGTTGATTTATTTTTTTGTCGGACGTTCCAGAAGCCCGCGGGCAAGTTTTGTCCGATAGTTTGGCGAAAAATTCATGCGACTATTTGAAGCAATCGTTGAAGCGAATCACCGCGCCCTCGCGGGGGATTTGACAGCGGGATTGCACCAGGCGGAGTTTGCCGAGTCGTTGCCAATTGTGGCGCTGACGTGCATTGATCCGAGGCTGAACCCGATCTTTCCCGATGTGCTGGGGGTGACGAAGGAAAATTTCATCCAGTTGCGCACGGCGGGAAATATCGTGGATGGTTCGATAACGGGGACAGCGCGTTCGCTGGCGCTGGCGTGCGCGCTCAAGGGCGCGAAGGAGATTGCCATCATCGGCCATACGGATTGCGCGGTGCGCAAGACTTCGGCGATGAATTTGACGGAATGTTTTCGCGCGCTGGGGATTGAGCGGGGGATGCTGCCGGATAATTTGACGGAATTTTTCGGCTTGTTCGCCAGTGAGCCGCAGAACGTGATGAGGGGAGTCGAGCATATTCGACAGAGTCCGTTGATCGGCCCGAAAATACCGGTGCATGGGTTGATGGTGGACATCGTCACGGGGAAATTGAATTGGGTGGTGAACGGTTATGAGGCGACGACGCTGGCGGCGGTGCGGAACACCGAGGGCGCGACTTTGACCGGCGGGTTTAATGTGGCAGTCAATTCGCTGCCGGATTTCAAGATTGGCGAGATGAAATTTCCGGAGACGAAGATTGGAGATTTGGCGTCGAAGGTGGAACGGACTTTGCAGGTGAATGAACCAAAGCCGGCGGGAGGGACTCCGGTTGCACCCGCGACTGCGCCGCCGGTGATCGTGAAATCACCGCCGGTTCCGCCAAAGGTTCCGATGCCGGTGGTGCCGCCGGGATTCAAGCTGCCGCGGAACATGAAATTTTAGCGCGGTTGTGGCGGATAAATGAATGGAGTGATGGCGAGCGGGGTTTCAAAGCGTATTTCTAAATCACAAATAAATATTTTATGACTGACATCTCAACGGTTGAACCGGTGCAAAAAAAGAAGCGCGGCTGTTTTTTCTACGGGTGCATCACTTGTATCATTTTGGCGGTGCTGGTGGCGATCGGCGTTGGGGTGGCGACCCATTACGCCTACAAGTTTATGAGCGAGATGGTGTCCGATTATACGGACACGAGCCCGATAGCGCTGCCGAGTTCGGGAATTTCGGCGGACGATCTGAAAAAATTAAATGAGCGGATGGCGGCGTTCGACGCGGCGGTGGATGCGCACACGAATGTGCCGCCGCTAGTGTTGACGGGGCCGGAGTTGACGGCGTTGATCAATGATTGCGAGCCGGTGAAGGCGGTGGGCGGGAAAGTTTATCTGACGCTCGACGGCGACCAGATCAAGGGGCAGATGAGTTTGCCGCTCGATAACATCCAGGCGTTGCAGATGTTGAACGCGAAGGGGCGTTATTTCAATGGCAGTGGGACGTTCAAGGCGTCGGTCTCGAATGGGAATTTGTCGGTGTCCATTATTTCGCTGGAGGTCAAGGGGAAGCCGTTGCCGCCAAAATATGTCGCGGCGTTCCAGACGAGCATGTCGCAGCAGTTCAATGGCCAGCCGAACAAGCCGGCGTTTGATAGTTACGAGAGCATTCAGGTGAAGGATGGAACGCTGGTGGTGACGCCGAAGAAGAATTAACGATGTGTGTGCCAGCTTACGTTTTTCGTAAAAATAAAAAACCAGCCGGGGAGCCGGCTGGTTTTGATTTAAATATTTTTTGCGGCGTTTTTAATGGTGGCAACCGCAGCCGGAACCGCAACCGCCGCCGGATTCGAGATCGCTTTCTTCGGGGACGCGGCCAAGTTCAAAGGTTTTGCTGACGTATTGGGAAACGGTTTGTTGAACTTTCTGCATGCCTTCCTGGGCGTCGAGGAAACCGCGGGCGATGGGGTTTTTCAGAAAAGCGTCGCGGAGGCGGTCGAAATCTTCGACTTCGGCATCGGTGAGTTGGGCGCCGGAGTGTTGCTTTTGCTGGAGCGCTTGGCCTTTCATCATGAGGGCGTCGTATTGGCCGCGAACGGCGTCGTCAGCGGAGAAGGCATCGAGCTTCTGCCGCATGGCGCGAACCTCGGGTTCGTCCAGGATGGCCTGGCAGAGTTCGCGGGTTTTGGAGATGAGAGCGGAGGCTTCGATTTGAGTTTCCATAATTTAAATTGTTACCAGGTTTTGGACTTTGTCACTGGGTTTAATACACCACAGGCGGGTCATAAATGCAAATGGCAATGTGGCGGGGAAGTTTCAAGTTTGAAGTTTCAAGTTTTCAGTTGGGACGGCGGAGCGGCAGTTCCGCCCTACCGCGCGGTGGATTTCCGAATGCGGTGGTAAAGATCGAGAGTTGATAGGTGCGGAAATGAGTTGAGGCAGGTTGCGTGTGGGATTGACTTCTGTTGCGTGGAGACGGAATGATTGCGGGAACACAATTCACCCATGGAACTTTATCTCTTGCGACACGGCATTGCGGAAGATCGAAACCCGGAGGCGCCGAATGACGACAGTCTGCGGCGTTTGACGGCCGAGGGGCGGACGAAGATGCGCCGCGCCACGGGGGGAATGAAGTCACTGGAATTGGAATTTGACTTGATCCTGGCGAGTCCCTACCTGCGCACGAAAGAGACGGCGAAGATCGTGGCGGAAGGGCTGGGGTGCGAGGAGTTGATGGAGGTGTCGGGGGCGCTGGCATCCGAAGGGGGCAATCCCCGGGTGTTGATTGAGGAATTGAAGCGTGACTACGGCGAGTGTGAGAGCCTTTTGGTGGTGGGGCACGAGCCTTATTTGAGCCGGTTGATCGGGCGGCTGATTTCGGGGGATGACCGGTCGCTGGTGACGATGAAAAAGGGGGCGTTGTGCAAATTGGCAGTGGGCGACTTGTCCTATGGACGTTGCGCCTGCCTGGAATGGCTGCTGACGTCATCACAGTTGCGCCAAGCAGGTTGAAATGGGGAGTGTCAAGGGTCGGCGGGAGGGGGCTTGCGTGAGAATTTTTTCTGTCTTGAATCAAGACAGGTGGTAGAAAATCTTTCAAAAACCACAATCTGTAGTGGTATCTGCTTCAATGACCCTGCCTATGGGAGTTGACGAAGGGCGTTTCTATGCTAGAATTTGGACGCTTTAATTCATTCTAACGAGGTTTACCCCATGTCGAAACTTACACACATAAATCCATTGTTCATGGCGCGCGCGGCTTTTACCGGCTGCCTCGTCATGGCCGGCGGCCTATGTTTTCCTGGAACCGCCGGAGCCATCACACCTGGACCAACCACTGCCGTTGTCAAATCGGTGGATGATCCGGCGTCACTTGATGCGAAACGGCTATATGCCCTGGGGATGATCGAAACGGGGAATGATGACCGCGCGGTGGGCGCGGCGGGCGAAGTGAGCCGTTATCAATTAAGTCCCCCGGTTTGGAAGAGCTATTCCAAATCGGTGGAGTATCAAAATCCCGGGATCGCACTGCAAGTGGCGCGATTGCACTGGGCGTATCTGGCGGCGTATTTCAAGGAGAAGAACGGCCACATGCCGGACGACTACGACATGTATGTCATGTGGAACACGCGGTTCGGGTATTACGCGCACAAGGGTTTTTCCAAGCGCACGATTTCTCCGGTCGTGCAGGACCGCGCACAACGCTTTGTCAATTTGGTTCGCCGGAAAGATTGATGTCAGCGGTCGTTCAGCGTATGAATTGACCGCATGAACAAAATCATCGCCGCCTGGCTGATTGGTCTCGCACTGATTTTGCCACAGTTCGGCGCGCGGTCGGAGGAGGCATCGCCGGGCGATGAAATCATCGGCGTGTGGCACACGACGGGTGATCGCGGCGATGTAAAAATCTTCAAGCGAGATGGCCGTTACTTCGGAGAGGTGTTAAACATCGCCGAGCCGAATTGGCCGGCGAATGACAAGCACGGCATGGGCGGCAAGCCCAAGAACGACCGCTATAATCCCAATCCAAAACTACGCGATCGTCCGGTGATCGGGATCGAACTGATGACGGAGTTTGTCTATGCGCGAAAAAATCTGTGGGACGAGGGCAAAATCTATGATCCCGAAACGGGCAAGACTTATAAGTGCAAAATGATTTTGAAATCGCCGAACAAGCTTGAAGTGCATGGATATATCGGGATTTCACTGTTTGGCCGGACGGTGACTTGGACGCGGGCGGAGGAGACGAAGTAAGTTGCCGTATGAAAGCGAAAACTGAAAAGCGAAAAACTACTGACGCCATTGAGATTGTTGACCGGATGGCAGGGGACAGTCCCGAACTAGCCAATTCGACGAACGGGCACAGAGAGGAAAACGAGATTAGGGATTGTTGGAATATGGATTGGGTGAAATTTTTGTTGGTTCGGTTTTGTTCCAAGGAACGGGCCCGCCTCGCTTTGCTCGGGATAGATTTTTTAAGGAGCGGCATTTCCCCCGGCTGAAGCCGGGGGTTAATGAGAAGCGATTGGTTTTTGCGGGCGATGGAAGAGTGGCGGCGGAATTTCTTTCGTCCCTGCGGGACTTAATTTATGACGGATGGGAACCCAGCAATAAATTGCTGGGCTAAGTTCTGTCGTCCCTGAGGGGACTTTGGACGGCCGAGCGGCGGTTCCGCACTGGCATGCCATGACATTTTCCGGCGTCCTTTCAGGACGCGAGAGAAAAGGGGATTGGCGTTCCGGGGGTGTTCGTCGCGCTGCGCGCTTCTCGACCGCCCGGCTAATTTTCGTCAACCCTCCGGGTTGAAAAAATCGGAAATGCGATCAGTAAAAGCCGCCGCCGCAATATGACGCACGATCTGGCGGCAGATGCGCTTGCACCACAAATTTTATGTCAGCGCCAAATGATATTCATGACCGCAGATGCAGTTCAAAGTTGGGTTGAGATTGGAACGGCCAAAGCACCCATTATTTTTTTAATTGCGAAGAAAGAATGCAGAGATGAGTTCCGTCTTTAATGTCTTTATCGGTTCCTCCTAGTAGAACAAGGGCGCCGCCTTTTGGCACTATTGCCCGGCAAGCAGCGTCAAATTTCAGTTCCGGAGCAGGGGCGGTGTTGGACGGTGGCAGGCTCCAGCCGCTAATATAGACTTCCGTGAGAAGGTTAATGTCCTTGCCCGAGACTCGGGGACAAATACTAATAATTGGTCCTATAGACACGGGCTTACCCCCAAAATTAGAAGTGGTCACCGATTGAATTTGAGCTGAGCTTCCAGCGGCAGTGATAATTTCGAGATGCTCCATTCCGTCCACATGGTCCGTACGCTCAACGCGATCTATCAAAGTCTTCGCTTGAGCAGATGAAAGAATCCAGGCACGAGTGCCATTGGCATTGGTTGTGATCGCTGCACCCAAATCCAATAGTTCAATCGGAGACGAGAGCGTGAACAACGATGCTTTCACGGATATGCCGGGTTGTTTGGGGGTGAAACGCGACCAAAGCCGCAATATCCATAGGGGAAGCTTTCCTTCGATCCTTCTCCACCCTCCATCGTAAGCTTGATGAAACTCCGGTCCGGTAAGCCAGACAATTTGTTGCGCCGGCCTTTTGCGGACGGTAAAAAACGAAATGGAGATTGTGGCGATGATGATGACAACAAAGGCGAATCGCGCGGCGCGAAATCGGGACCGTTTTTGCGGTTTGGTCACGGCAGTGGTTTCCACCGGTAAAAGGGTTTCGTGGTTCATCGCTGGTTCGAAGATTGATCGAATTAATTGATTCCAGTTTTGGCGGCAGCGATGGGGTCGATTTTCATTAGGGCGTTAGTCATTTCTCTGCGAACGGTTGGATTGGTTTCAGCCAAATTTATGAGGAGAATCGGCACGACTTCGCTTGCCTTGGGGCCAAAAGAGCCAACGACTACGGCGGCGTGATAACGCACCCATTGGTTGGTATCGGTCAAAGCCTTTGCCAACGCTGGAATAACGCCCGGCCCCATGTATTGGAAAGTGTCCAGACAAAATGGATTTTCTACGGACAGTCGCATGAGTTCCGGTGCGGCAGATTCTCCAGCCGGTCCCAAAACCCAAAAAGCCTGAACCGCTCGGTGGCTGCGGTCATTAAAGGTTACGAACCTGAACCGATTCTGATTGATATACATTTTGCCGAGAAGATCGTTGCCCAAATTCGCCATCCCTTCCCGCAGCCGATGACGGGGCCGGTCAAGATCCGATAGCAGTCGGGGCAAAATGTTTGTGCCCAGTTCCCTGATTGCGATGGTGGCGTTGCTGCGCACAAGCGGCGGCTGGCCATAATCCATTCCGGCCAGCCATTCACTCAATGGCTTTCCTTTATAAATTTTTTCATTCGATCGCTCTATTAGCCAGGCCACGCCGCTGAACAAAACAAGCGCCGCTATAGCCAAAATTATAAGACGGTGTTTTCCCATAAACTCAGACTTAGGATCATGATTATGGGTGTCTGATTATTATTGCGCCGTCTTGAGAATCGAAGATTTTGGGAGGGAGCTTTGGAGGAGGGATTCGGCTTGGTCGGCGCAGGCGTGCGAGCTATCGGCTAATCCGGCGGCGGCTCCGCTGACGAAGGCGGTGGCGGTGGAGGTTCCTTCTACGAGGTAGCTTTGGCCGTCGTAGGGGACGACGTTGTCGCCGGGGGCGGTCATGTCTATGAAGCTGCCGCGATTGGCATACGAGGCGATGTTTCCGCTGCTGTCGGTGGCGGTCACGGAGATGACTTCGGGATAGGCCGCGGGATAGGTCGGGGTGGTGACGGGGTCGTTGCCGGCCGCGGCGTAGATGGGGATGCCTTGTTGCGAAACCTGGATGATGGTGTTGTGCAAAACCTGGCTGTCGCCCGTGCCGCCGAGGCTGAGGTTGATAATGTTCGCGCCGTTGTTCACGGCTTGCACGATGCCGCTGGCGACGTCGAAGGTGGTGGTGGATTCACTGTTGCCATAGACATCCACGGGCAAGATTTGCACGGAAGTGCTGCCGCCGGTCTTGGCTTGCAGCGCGTCGAGAATGGTTTCAGCCATCGCCGTGCCGTGGGTGAGCGCGGTGGAGGCGGAAACATCTCCGGCGACGTGGATGGCCGGTTTCAGGAAGCTGTTGAGGTTGCCGGAAAGGGATTGCACCGGCGTATCAATCAAGCCGACGACCAACTGGCAATTATCTTCGCTGGAACGCGGTTTGAGTTGCAGGTCGGGACTGGAACTGTCGGAGGCCACAGCGGTTGGGGGCGCGTCCACCGGGAAATTCACATCCACGCTGGCGACGTCGGGATTGTTGGCGAGTTCTGTGCGCGCGAGTTGCGTGGCGGCATCGTCCTGGAACTGGAGGAGATATTCATTTTGGCCATCAATGCGCCCGATGATTTTCGCGTTGAGCGCGCGCGCGAGGTCTTCAATCTTGGTTTTAGAATGTGACTTGAGCGTGACCACGAGTTCGTTGGGAATCGGCTCGGCGGGTTTGTGCGCGGCAATGAGCGTAGTGGCCTGCTGGCGCGAGGTGCGGAACACATACAAGCGCGAAGGGCCGTGCGCCTCGGGAACCAGCGCGAAATTCAAACTGCCGAGCAGCGAACGAAGCGCATCGCCGCTGTTGAGGTTCTTGAATTTGGCGGAAACTTTGTGGACGGCATTGGGATCGAGATAAACGCGCCAGCCGGTCTCCGCGGCGATGCGTGTCAGCAGTTGGCGGACGTCCCAGGAGCTGACATCGGCATCCACTTTATTGCTGTCCTTGTGCCATGCCAGCGAATTGGCCGGGGCGGGAGCGGCGGGCGCGCTTGCGCAACTTGCGAAACACACAAACAGCCAAACCAGCCAGCAACGCCAGATCATTTTCATCGTCCTGCCCAAAGCATATCTAGGGTGTAACACTGATGCGATAGAATTGTTGCGCGGGAGATGCGTCGGTTGCCGTCCATTGCGCGGCGGAACTGGCGGGCACGAACATGGCGCGAGTTTGAAAGGGGGTCGTGTCCAGATTCGTAGTGCTTTGGATAAAATAACTGCGACCGGCAGTCGCAGGCCAAAACAGCGTCAGCGGCGACGGGTTGAACGTGAGCGTGAACGGATAATCCACACCGATGAGATTTGCGCCATTGTTCGCCACGCTGATGAAACGCACATTCTGAGTTTGGGTGCGATACTGATGCCCGGTGTTGTCGGTCACAATGGCGTAAAATGGATGCAAGCC